>JADJGZ010000033.1 GCA_016707785.1 Bacteroidales bacterium
CACCCATTACTAATCGCCCTGTTCAAAAACGTATTCAGTGGTAACATAGCCTTCGATATTTCAAGAATCAGGGAAGGAAATTTAGCAGATAAAACCACTTCATCATCAATCATTGAAGACACTATGTAACTCTTATATTTCAGCAATTCAACAAATGGAAAATCTGCAGGGAAATCTTTTGGAGGCTTCTTTAACTTATCAAAATCATCCAAAGTCCCGAAATACTTCACAAAATCTTTTGCTTCCAATATCTTGTTGAACTCATCACTATTGAAATAGACTTCATTCCTGACCAATTTCAGGATATCAGGTTGTGGCATATAAACACCCCCGGCAACCATACTGGCACCCGGCTCAATATGAATATAATATCCCGGGTTGAAAGTCTTCCTTCCACCTTTGCTTATAAAGGCTCCAAAATTTGTTTTGTAAGGAGACTTATCCTTCGAAAATCTTACATCTTTAAAAATCCGGAACATGCAATCCTTGACTTCCGGTGCCTGTATCATTGGATCTAAAATATTCAACTCCTTGATGGTAATCGCTATCAACGCTTCTGCCTCTGCCTTTGCAGCTTCATAGGCCTTTTTATTTGCCTGAAACCACTCCCTCGTATTATTCTCTTTTAATTGCCTTAGAAAATCAAATGTTTTATCTGTGATCATATGAAAAGTTTGAAAAGTTGTTGATCAAAAATACAATTTTCCTGTCGAAACACTCCGATTTTTTACTACTTTAGACTTGCGGTATCGCATATCAGTTATTTCAGTTTTTCATATAAATCTTTCTTCTATGAGGCATTTTATTTTATGCACAATTGTGCTATTCTTCAACATTTCCCAAGAAATTAAGGCTCAATACGGAACTCCTGTTGGCTCCAGGTCATTATCCCTTGGAGGAGCATCTGTCACTTTAACAGACCCATTTTCTGTTTCCAATAACCAGGCAGGAATGGCTTTTATTGAAAAATCCTCCCTGGCTATCTGTTATGAGAATCCATTTCTTTTAAAGGAACTGTCAAAAAAAGCATTGCTTTTGTCCTTAAAAACCCGCTATGGCAATTTGGGAATGACGCTCCTTCAAACTGGAAATTCTGATTATAATACACTCTTCACTGGTATTGCATATTCCAGGAGGTTAGGACGACAAATTGCCTGTGGAATTCAATGCGATTTGTTGCGAACTCATCTCTCAGATGGATATGGCCAACGGTATATTCCCAGTTGTGAATTAGGACTGATAATGTTTGTTAAAGAAAATCTTCTTTTCGGGGTTCACATCTTCAATCCGGTTCGGTCCTTACTGAGCCCGGCATTTCATGAGAGAGTGCCTACCATCATGAAATCCGGACTCAAATATATTTTCTCATCGCAGCTCTCCTTATTAGTTGAGGTATCGAAAAACACTCATCAACCCATGCAATTCCATTCAGGCATTGAATACTCACCTGTCAAATCCATTTCAGCCAGGATGGGTTATGGTTCTTTGCCAAATCGCTACTCTTTTGGTTTTGGGTTTCAAAAGGGTACCTACGACATCAATCTAACTGGATGTTATCATGAAACCCTGGGCTTTTCACCAAATGCTTCTATATCATATTCCTTTTAATGAACACTTTTAAGTATTTATATATGAAAACATTAGCTTCTAAATTGCTGATATTTATTGTTATTATTTGTCAATCCCATGAGGTTCATTCTCAAACCCTGGATAGCCTTGTTGGTGAACCGGAAAGTCTGCTCGAGGGAATGATGGAACAATACACTTCAGCGACTTCTTCAGAGACAGACTTCAGTCAATGGTTCCTCGAACTGGAAACCCTGAAATTCCGCCCGGTAAACATCAATTCCATGAATCAGGAAGAACTACAAAGGCTTCCTTTACTCAACGATCAGCAGATCATGAATCTTCAGGCTTATACCAGGGAATATGGCTTACTGGCTTCAATTTATGAGTTGCAATGGATTGACGGGTTTAATCAAGTCTTCATCGACCGTATTGCTCCTTATATCACGATTGAGTTCAGGCAGGAAGATGATTTTAAACTAAAAAATGCTTTTAAGTATGGTCATTCTAAAATTGAAATGAGATACCAGAGAATTATTGAAGACCAGTCTGGTTATGAAAAGGTTTCAGATAGCCAGATTTTTCTTAAACCCAATTATTATTACACCGGCAACCAGGACGGATTAGCCATCCGATACCGATACTCTTACCGGGATCAGCTTCAACTGGGCATCGTTGCGGAAAAAGATGCCGGGGAGGCATTGTTTGGTGGCCCTGATTCCTTAAGAAAAGGATTTGATTATTATTCATGGCATCTTTACCTGAAAAATATCAGGAAGTTATCCTACCTGGCTCTGGGAGATTACCAGGTCCAGTTTGGACAAGGGTTAACGCTGTCAACAGGACTTTCCATGGGGATGATATCGGGAATCCTGCCTTCCAGGAAAAGAGCTACCCTAATCAAACCCCATAACTCATTTAATGAAAATACATTTTTTCGGGGCATTGCTGCAGGGATCCGCCAGAAACGATTCTTATTTACAACCTTTTATTCGATGAGAAAAAAAGATGGTAACCTGGTAAATTCCGACTCCACAGAAGATGCATCAGCATTTGTAACCTCTATTCAGGAATCCGGGTATCACCGGACAATTGCTGAGATTGCCGACAAAAAGGTCATTTCAGAACAACTGATGGGGTTAAACATCCAATGGTCCGGATCCCATGTGCTTTACGGAGCAACATTTTACCATTCCGGCTATTCGCTTGAGATCCAGAAGAAATCAGATCCATCTGATTTAACATCAAATGGAACAGCTGGTGGAAATTATTTGGGAGTGGATTATTCCTATTCCTACAAAAGGATGATTTTGTATGGTGAAGGCTCTTATCAATTAAATGGTGGATATGCTTTTATCCAGGGATTAAATTTATCGCTTCATCCAATGCTGACTGTCTCCTCTTTTTATAGAAGCACTGGTTTCAATTATATAAATAATTATTCAGCCATTTCCGGCAGTTCCGGTACTAATAAAAGTGAATGGTATATGGGAATTGAAACGGTTTTTAAAAGATTCAGCATCACTGCATATACCGATCTGCAGCAATATTCCTGGTTACGTTACAGGGTTGATTCCCCTTCGCTGGGCTCAAGCCAGGGCATAGAATTATTTTTCACTTTAGGCAGGAAAGGTGAAACAAGTTTCAGGTATAAGAATTCCATCAATGCAATGAACATGGATTTGGAGTTAGAAAAGGTTCAAAAGATCGGATATTCAAAAAAGCAGGATTTTCAGTGGACTTTATCTTATCAACCTCTTCCATGGCTGAGAATTGGCAATAAAGTATATATAAGTCAATTACAATCAGCAGATGCAGCAAAAGAGAAGGCCTACATGATCAGTCAGGATTTAAAAATCCAGGCATTTGGTTCAAAACTGGGTTTCATGCTCCGCTACACGATGTTTGATACCGATTCCTACGAATCCCGGTTGTATTCCTACGAAAACGACCTCCCTTCCAGTTTTTCAGTACCTGCACTAAATGGAAGAGGAAGCAGGTATTACCTTATGTTGCAGCTAAATATGATTAAAGATACCGATATTTGGATTCGCTATTCCAGGACCTGTTTCCCTTCTGCAACTCATATTTCAGAAGGCTCCAGCCAGATAGCGTCGGATCACAAAAGCGATATCAGGTTGATGGTATCATTCAGATTTTAACTTTTTGGACCACTGTATATCAGCGTTAAAATCTCATTACTGATCATCCTTGGTATTCTTCCATATTTGGCTATATTTGTCCGTGAATGAATGAATGTCTTTTAATTCTAACTAAACACATCCAATATGTTTAAGAATCATCCAAAAGGATTACTAGCGGCGGCCCTTGCTAACATGGGCGAGCGATTTGGGTTCTATACTATGATGGGGATTCTGGTTTTGTTTTTGCAAGCCAAATTTGGGCTTTCAGGAACTAATGCCGGACTTATCTATTCCATCTTCTATTTTTCAATCTATATCCTCGCATTTGTAGGAGGATTAATAGCAGATAGAACCCGGAATTATAAAGGAACTATACTTGTTGGACTTGTGGTAATGGCAATAGGATATTTCATGATTGCTTTCCCAACACCCACACCAGTATCAAATCAAACCTTATTTCTGATTATTACTTGTATTGGACTATTCACCATCGCTTTTGGAAACGGACTTTTCAAAGGAAACCTGCAGGCTTTGGTAGGACAGATGTATGATAATAGTACCTATTCAAAAATGCGGGATAGCGGGTTTTCATTATTCTATATGTTTATCAATGTAGGTGCCCTGTTTGCCCCATTGATTGCAGTAGCTGTAAGAAATGGCTGGCTTGGCAGTCATGGCTTCGAATACAATTCAAGTCTACCTGAACTTTGTCATGCATATCTGAATAAAACCATTACCCCTGAAGCCCAGGAAAAACTAAGTACCCTGGCCAATGAAGTAAGCCGCGGTGTTCCCGTGACCGATCTTGATGCTTTTGTAAATGCCTACCTGAATGTATTTACAACAGGATTCCATTATGCTTTTGGAGTTGCCATATTTGCAATGGCAATATCATTGGTTATTTACCTGGTGAACAAGAAAACATTCCCTAATCCTGCGCCTAAGGTTTCAACATCAAAAAGCACTGATCCATCTGCCATTCACATGGATGTTAAAGAAATCAAACAACGCATGTATGCATTGTTTGCAGTATTCGGTGTAGTGATCTTTTTCTGGTTTTCATTCCATCAAAATGGGCTCACGCTTACATACTTTGCAAAAGACTATACCGATCTTAGCATTCTAAAAATTAACCTGGGATTTACAGTTATCAAAGGGGCTGAAATCTTCCAGTCAATTAATCCGTTTTTTATTGTCCTTCTCACACCTATTATTATGGGCCTTTTTGGCTGGCTCCGCGCAAAAGGAATCGAGCCTTCAACTCCCAAAAAGATTGCCATCGGTATGTTTATAGCAGCTCTGGCTTATTTCGTGATGTCAATGGGTTCTTTTGGACTTCCTTTGAAATCAGAAGTTGAAGCTATGGGTGGCTTACCTGAACCTGAGAAAGTAACTCCATTCCTTCTTATTGGCACCTATTTTATCCTGACTGTTGCAGAACTTTTCATTAGTCCATTAGGAATCGCTTTTGTTTCAAAAGTAGCACCTCCTCAATACCAGGGTATAATGCAAGGTGGATGGCTGGGAGCAACAGCTATAGGAAATCAACTGCTCTTTATCGGTGCAATTCTTTATCAGGATGTACCCATCTGGCTTACCTGGTCAGTATTTGTTGTAGCTTGTCTTATTTCAATGCTCACAATGTTATTTATGTTGAGATGGCTTGAAAGAGTAGCTAAATAGAATTAAACAATACCTTTGAGAGGCTGAACGATCATTGTTCAGCCTCTCTTTTTTTATGATAACCTCAGAAAACATATTTCCCTGGAATCACCAGCGACGGTTCAACTCGTATGCTGAACATTTCAGAAAAGAATTTGGCCGTCGGGTACAGAAAGTAACCATCGATGCCGGTTTTACCTGTCCGAACAGGGATGGCACCAAATCAACAGGAGGATGCACCTATTGTGATAATGATGCATTTAACCCTTCCTATTGCCAGCCTCATAAATCAATAGAGCAACAGATAACCGAAGGAATTGAATTCCATAGGGTCCGCTATAGGCGTGCCACCCATTTTCTCGCCTATTTCCAGGCTTTTTCTAACACCTATGCCTCTCTTGATGAACTGAAAAAGCTATACAATGAAGCTCTTGCAGTACCTGGTGTTATTGGACTGGTTATTGGCACCCGTCCAGATTGCATTGATGACGAAAAACTGGAATATTTTGCAGATCTGGCTAAAAAATATCACATCATCATAGAATATGGGATTGAATCCTGTAATAATACTACACTGGAACGTATCAACAGGCAACACACCTTTGAAGATAGTGTTGAAGCCATAAAAAAAACTGCTGACTATGGAATCAGAACAGGTGCCCATCTTATCTTCGGATTACCAGGCGAAACAAGGCAGGAAATGCTGAATAATGCCTCACTCCTCTCAACCCTTCCTTTGAATAATATTAAATTTCATCAACTTCAAATCATAAAAAATACAGCCATGGCATTAGATTATTCCAAACACCCTGAAGATTACCATCTTTTTAGCCTGGAAGAGTATATTGAATTCATCATTCAATTCGTAGAACGCTTAAATCCAGAATTTGTAATTGAACGGTTTACCTCTGAAGTACCTCCCCGATACCATGTTGGGCCTGGTTGGGGTAACCTTCGAACTGACCAGATTATGTTGATGATTGAAAAAAAAATGGAGGAATTGGAAACATGGCAGGGGCGACTTTTTACAAATATCTGAAACGAAACCTCAACAATAAAATGGGTTAATCGTCCTTAAAGTGTGTTAATTTCTTGAAGACCCCCTAAATTTTCATTATATTTGTAATTCAAACCATTAACCAACCTAAAAACTATGAAAAAATTTACCCTTCTGATCCTGGTGATCGCTGTATCATCATTTTCATCCTTTGCTCAAAAAACTACCCATCAGATAAATAAATCAACTATTGGGGAAACTACTATCCTTACTGACTTTACAGAGTTTTCTGATGACTTTGAAGCTGGTATGTCCAAATGGACAGTAACCAATAACTGGGGACTTACTACCAGTAAATCCCACTCTCCATCGAATTCCCTGAGTGAAAGTCCTACAGGCAATTACACCAACTCCCAAACCTCCTATTGCACTATGACCAATGGGGTTGACCTTTCAGCAAAAATGTCGGCTTCTGTATCTTTCTGGGCACAATACAAGATTGAAGCTGCGTTTGATTATATGTACCTTGATGTTTCCACTGACAACTTCACAACCTTTACCAATCTTGAAGTATTTGATGGAGAAGTTACCACCTGGACTCAATACACTTACTCATTAGGAGGATTTGTGGGCCTGGGAAATAATAACATTAAACTGCGGTTCCGCTTTATTTCCGACCAGGGTTTCGTAATGGATGGAATGTATATTGATGACTTCGTAATTACAAGTTCCGATGAAGACCATTCCCCCCCATTAGTACTCTCTGCAGCCCCTGAGTTCTATGAAGGCGTATTAGGAGAATACGTAGTTGGTGCTGATATCATTGATATTTCCGGTCTTGCAACGGTGCAATGTACTTACAATGTTGATGGAGTTGCCCAGACTCCTGTACCAGGTGTGTTAGCAACAGAAGATCATTATACATTCACTATTCCTGCACAGAGTGCCGGTTCCAATGTGGATTATATCATTGAAGCTACTGATGCTTCCACCTTCGCAAATAGCGTTTCTACTGCTGAAGCTTATTATATCGCTGGTGAATATTACAAATACGATAATGCACAGGTCGACTTTTTCGTATCATTCGTTGCTTCAGAAGGAGCTGCTGTTGCATTCTCTCTTAATGGTCCAACCCATTTGGCTACTGCCCTCATCAGGAATTATATAGATATTGAACATAATAATTCCGATATGCTCTTTCACATTTGGTCAGCAGGGCCGGGCGGACCAGGGACAGATCTTATTACTCCATTTACTGTAACACCGGAAGCATCACTTTCCAACACCTCACCAATGACCCGGATAGACCTCAGGCCATATATGGCACAACTGAGTAACCTGACCGGAGATATCTTTGTTGGCTTTACAGTACTTAATGACACTGTAAACCTGACTGAAACAAATCCAGGCAGTACAGGAAGATCATTCTTCTTTGACGGGTCAGCATGGGGTGTAGCCTCAGGAGCAGATTTCCACTTCAGGTTGATCACCACTGGCTCAGGTGTAGGAGTTCCGGAAGCAGAAGGAAAAAGCTTCACACTTGCTCCAAATCCTATGGATCATTACACATTTGTCTCTATATCAGAGACCCTTCTCCAGCCCAGAATTGAACTTTACAACATGGAAGGCAGAAAACTTGATATAAAACAATATATCCAGGGTGATAAAATCCAGCTTGTCAGAGGACAACTCACCAGCGGTCTATATTTACTTAAAGTAATGGATGGAAATAAAATCGTTGGACAGGAAAAACTTATGATAAAATAATCCGACAGATTCTACAGAATTCTAAGAGAAAGAGGCTGTTTCAGTTCATGAAACAGCCTCTTTGCTATTTAAATAAATCCAGTCGTACAAATTTACCAGGATATTGTGGATCCTGAAAAAAGTCGTCAATCTCTATGTAAAAGCCTGAATAGGTTTCCTTCCAGTATAATGATTCGATATAAGGAAAGGATTCATCAGCCTGGTAAGTATCAGCGTACCAATTAGAAATATTCAATGGTATTGAGTTTACTTTACAGTCCATTATCATTATCGCGGCTCCTGCATCGGTTTCCTGGTGAATGACAGCAGTTACAGTTTTATCTTCATTTATTGTTATCGTTGCATCACCTTTATTGGGGTTCGCTCCATAATTTCCATCCCAGGATGCAGTGAGAACATTTCCATTTTGAGTAACAGGAATTTCTATGAATCCATTGCTGACCCAATTCCCGTAAGAATGGCTGGGATTACCGGTATTGTAGTAAGTTGTGTGATGACACATTGTGTTTAGATAAAAAGAGAAAGCTCTGAATAGCTGCTTTTTAGTTATCCTCACCTTGAAGGATAAATTCGCCGGATCATTCCCACTTGAATAATATTGGTTTGTATATACCAGCAGAAAACGATACCCTTCAGTAACCATGGATTTAAGGTCATTAACTGAAACAGTCCCTGAGCCTGATCCCACAAGTTCCAAAGGTGAAGTACCATTTTTGAAACGGAATAAAGAAATCCACTGATCAAATGTTTGATCAGGAACAATTGAAAGGGCAGATTCATCATCCAGTGCTTCTTCTTTTATTGTAATTGAGTAAATCTTCGACGATAGCTGAGGGTATGAAGAAGAGAACGTCTTAACACTATCGGCAGAGCTATTTATATTAAACTCATCAGCTTTTGATCCTATGAGGTATGAAGTGGAAATATCCGAATATATGCTTCCCCTGCAATACTCCTGGATCATGTTTCCATACCATTCATCATACGATTTATCCAATCCAGTCCTGATTGCCTCACCTACATTGCTGCCGGTTCTGATTTTTTCATAAATCAACTTTAATTTTTTCAACACCATATTTGGCAACCATGTGTTTAACAGCAGTTGACATCCCATAACCATATCCGCGTGCATCCGGTTTAGAATCATTCAGTCCTCCTTCAAAAGGCGCTAGTTCATTGCCTGCTCTTGCTTTAGAAGTATATCCTGACACATCAGTAAAGTATTCCTCCGACCACACCGCCACTGCCTCATCAAACCAATAATGCGGAGAGGCGAACTTGGCTTTTGAAAATCCAGACCTTGGATCATAAAGTGATTGTACAAAATGGAAAAATTCATGCCCGGCAGTAACTCGTATTTCTGGCATTTCATTCAACTTTTCAGAATTGATGGAAATTGAAGCATAATTGTCGCCCCAGGCAGAAGAAACCTGCTCACCATAGAGTGTATTGTCCATAGGATAGAGGGTAACACTCATTGGCCAGGAAGTCCTGTTACTATAGTCGAATGAAAACGGAGGAGAATTGAATGTAGTATAGGCTTCTTCGAGATAAGAGGCAACTGTGGAAGCCTGGCTGGCTTTTGAAGCCGGGAAAGTCAAATTAAAATGCCCGCCGCTGCTTGTAAGCGATTGTTGCGATTTTGCAACCATGACTCCTATGGTCAGCTTCTCATCGCTAGGTGCATTTGATTTCTGGTAAATAGATGGGGTTCTGGGAATAGTCACCACAATTTTACCATCAATTTCCAGGTGCTCAATTTTCCGATACACCGTTAATGTAGAATCCAGTGACTTAACATGGGTGACCTCCGCAAAAAAAACAGTCAGGGGTTGAGAAAGATCAAGCCCACTGAGCTTTACCTCCATAGGCTGACCTGAAGAAGGAGGTAAATCAGTTAAGAAATATAAGGGTGAAACGGCATCAGATGAAAAGGGTGTTTCAACAAGCTTACTTATTTTAACAGGCGTTGCTGCAGAAAAGGTTCCTTCAGGGATTGAGAGAGAGAAATCCCCTGAAACAAGATCAGCACCTGCCGAAGTCACAGTTTGATCAATAATCAGATCTCCAAGATTGATTTCCGGATCGTTGGATTTGTCATCTTTTGAGCAGGAGGCAAAAAGCAGTACAATGCTTAATAAGCCAATAAAATATTTCATATGATGTGAATTAGGTATTTCATGAAAAGTACTATGCATGAAAAGGCAAAGAATCCATCTTAAATTGACCCTAAACCTTACTACTATTCATTTCTAGAATTTCAAATGGTAATAGTAACCTACTCTCTTCCTGGAAATTTATTCGCCTATCTCAGATATTGAGAGTCGATAACCAATGTTGTGAATGTTTTCAATTTTTATGGAAGAGTCTTGCTTTAATAATTTTCTGAGTCTCGAAATAAAAACATCAAGGCTGCGGCTTGCATAAAACTGGTCATTCCCCCATACTGAATTCATGATGGCATCTCTTTTTACTATTGTATCCATATTCTTACAGAGGTACAAAAGCAATTCTGATTCCTTGTGCGTGAGGCTGGTTGTATCATTCCCGTTTGACAGCATCAACTTCTCAGGCATAAATTGATAAGTCCCCAGTGTGATGATTGAGTCATGATGATTTCGGCTAACTTCCACTTTGCTTCTTCGAAGGAAAATTTCAATTTTGAGAATCAGCTCTTCAATGCTGAAAGGCTTGGTGATGTAGTCATCTGCACCTATCTGCAGGCCATAGATTTTATCATCAATGGTTGACCTAGCCGAGAGAAATAATATAGGTGCTGATTCATCTTTTTCACGAACTTTCCTTGCAAGGGTAAACCCATCTATTCCCGGGAGCATCACATCCAGGATATATAAATCAAAATTTCCGGCCTTAATCTTTTCATAGGCAACAATGCCATCTTCGCAATAATCAACCTGGTAACCGGCACGTTCAAGGTTGTCGCGTGTGACAAATGAAAGAGTTAGGTCATCTTCCACATAAAGAATTCTGGCTGATCTCATTATTTACACTGCTTGATTTTTGATTTCCAAAACAAATATAGCCCCTTTTCCCTGCTCAGGTAGCAGACGAATTTTCCAGTGGTGCGCCTCACAAATACTTTTTACATAGAATAATCCCAATCCAAAACCTTTAACATTATGGACATTATCAGTCGGTACTCTATAGAACTTCCTGAAGACTTTCTTCTGATGCTCTTGACTGATTCCCGGCCCATTATCAGAGATAAAAACCTTAATTATATCACCTTCAGTTTTTGAAAGAATTTCTACTTCCGGAACAGGCCCAGCATATTTAATGGCATTATCAAGCAAATTATAGAAAATATTAGTTACATGTAGCTGATCTCCTACCACTTCAACATTTCCAGGAACCAGTAATGTATTTATGGTGGCATCTCCTTTGTATTGAGCCCGGCAATTTTCCACCACATTCAGGATCACTACATTAAGGTCAAACTTTTCCTTTTTAAGATGAAATCCATTTTTTTCAATCCTTGCAATCTGAAGTACTTTATCTACCTGGTCATTTAATCGTCCGATTTCCTGCTTAATTATTGAGCCATAGGTTAATAATCTTGAAGGCTCATGAACAATATCCGGATTGATGATCACGTCAGCAGAGATATTGATACTGGCTATCGGAGTCTTGAATTCATGAGTCATATTATTGATAAAATCACGCTGCATTTCGGATAATCGCTTTTGCTGTAATATTACAAATATGGAATAAGCAAAAAAGATCACAGAAATGCCTAATATTCCCAGCATAAAGAACCATATTGCCATATCGCCAGTAATGGTATTATCCAGTAAAGGGAAATTGACCCCGAAATAGTAATTATATTCCTGGTACTTAGGAAGATCTACTGAAATAGCATCCTCTTTGACCGAGCCGTTATAAAAAAAATAATTCCCATACTCCATCACATCAGTATTGCAATTGTATATTGCATACTCAAAATCAGTATGAATGTTCAGTCTTGAAAATTCCGACTTGAGGTAATGTTCTAAAATATTGGCATCAATTACACTATTTAAATCCACAACGAAATAGTTCGATGATACTTGTCGGACCGGGTTTGTGGTGGATGGCATTGTATGATTAAAAGCATAGATCCTGGAAGCAACATTCCTAAGGCCAATAATTACAGTCTGAGAAAATTGCTTTTCCTTATTAGTCCATTCCTTCTTGATGAAATAGCCTTGTATGGCAATTATCCCAATGATGGCAAAAGCCCCTAATAAAACTACGTACCTGATATGCCTAAATCTCATTTACCTCTATTAAGAGTATAAAAATAGGGTAATTTAAAGAATCCCGGCTGCGCGTTTACAATTCGTTTACACAGTTTTACATTTCATTAGGAGAGTTTTACATTTCCTTTAATAAATCAACTAATTATCGTTGCATATTTGTAGCACCAACATTAACCCCTTATATTATGAAAAATCTACTCCTCCTCACAATTGTCATTGCTATGATTGCCGGCTCAGGTTTTGCACAAACTACTGCCACCAAACCGAACGAAACTTATACAGTTCCAGTAAACCCGAATGCTCCGAAAGCAAAATGGGACAAAACCATTAATGATTTTGGCGAAATTGCCCAGGGAATTCCAAAGACCGCTGAGTTTAAACTTACGAATGACGGGAAAGAGCCTTTACTCATTCAGACAGCCAAGGCATCATGTGGATGTACTAACCTTCAATATTCACAGGAACCAATTTTACCGGGAAAATCCAGTATTATTTCAGCCACTTACAATGCAGCAGCACCTGGGCCATTTACAAAGACAATTACAGTTACAACGAATGCTGACCCTAATCCCGTTGTACTTCAGATTAAGGGAACGGTTGCACCTAAAAAGGAAGAACCTAAATAATGTTGAATCCTGAAATTTAGCATTAGCAAAAGGAATGTGCATAAAAGATAAGATCGGCAGTATTTGCCGATCTTTTTCTTTTCACAACGCACTCACAATATTTACTATAATCATTTCTTACTCTCCGGCTTCTTTCCGTCTTGATTTGCATTAGGGCTTCTGCCAGCATTTGATAATGCCTTGCTGATGATCCATTCCAGTTGGCCATTCACACTTCGAAATTCATCTGAAGCCCATTTTTCAACAGCTTTCAGCAGATCCTCGTTAACACGTAGTGCAAATACCTTCTTTTCAGCCATATTAATTATTCTGTTGATTCATCATTTTATTCAGGGCAATTCTCAATTCAGATGGATTTTGTGTGCCAAAGAGTACCTTCTTCCCATTCTTCAGGTAAAAACTGACTCCTTGAGAACCTCTGACATTAAAAGCTTTACCCCGAAAAAGCCTGTAGCGTATTCCCCAGCCACCATAGTCAAGCAACGGATTATATTTCCCAACATCAAATTTCTCAATCTCACTCGGCTTTATAGAACGTATATTATTGATAAGAGGAGGAAACCGATAATAAAAACCGTCATTTCTGACCTCTGTAATGAGTTTTAGATTGAGTATTAACAAAGCAGTAACTGAAACTCCGATGACTGAGGCTATTGAAGTAATTATCAAACCGTTATCTGACATTGGTTGATCACCCCAGGGTTTACCCAACTGGATCTGCTGATATAAACCATATCCCATCAGGATTACCATAGCAAGAACCCCAAGGAAAACAAGAATTATGATCCATCCTTGTCTGAAATCCTGTTCCTCATGGAACAGGTAATGGCCTGAAGCTTTCATTGTTCCTAGTATAAAGAGCCTGTGTTTACAACCGGTGAAGCATCTTTATCAGAGCACAGTACCACCAGAAGATTGCTAACCATCACAGCTTTACGTTCACTATCAAGGGATACCAGCTTCTTTTCTTCCAGCTTTTCCAGGGCCATTTCAACCATGCTCACAGCTCCTTCAACAATTTTAGTCCTGGCTGCTACAACTGCCGTAGCTTGCTGCCTTTTTAGCATTGCCTGCGCAATTTCAGCTGAATAAGCGAGATGGGCTATCCTTGCTTCAATAACAAGAATCCCGGCGATCTGAAGTCTTTCCGAAAGTTCTTTCTCAAGAACATGATTAACTTCTTCTCCCCCTGAACGTAAGGTAATTTCTGACTGTTCATCATCAAAATTATCATAAGCATAATGCCCGGCAAGTTTGCGTACTGCCGACTCACTTTGGATTTCAACAAACCGCATGTAATCGTCCACCTGGAAAGCTGACCTATAAGTATCCTCTACTTTCCACACCAGGACAATGCCAATATTGATTGGATTCCCCAATTTGTCATTTACTTTGAGTAATTCACTGTTGAAGTTTCGCGCCCTGAGAGAGATTTTCTTCTTTACAAAAAACGGATTCAGCCAATAAAAACCATTATTCTTTAAAGTACCTTCATATGCACCAAAAAGAATGAGAACACTGGATTCATTCGGATTGACAACCAGGAAGCCGGTTGACAAAAATGAGAATACCACTACAGAAGCAATACCTGCTATCAGGCCAATAATGTTTTGATTGAATAAAGCAAAACAGACGATGGCCAAGGCAAGTAATAAAACCATAACAATCAGTGCAAAATAGCCTGAAGATGGAGATGCAATTTTTTCTTTTTCCATATTATTTTGATATTATTTTGATATCACAATAATACAACCTATTTTGATGTTTCCAACATTTGGAATAAAATTTTTTTCCTGACGGGTAAATCATACTTTTGCCACCTTATGAAAAAAATATATAATCATCTATTCTTTGATCTCGATCACACATTGTGGGATTTTGAACGTAGTGCAGAGGAGGCTAAACAATCACTCTTCACAAAACTGAAGCTGAAGGAAATGGGTATTCCTTCTTATGAAGCATTCAGGGAAAAGTATATTGGGATAAATTCAGGCTTATGGGCCCAGTATCGTGAAGGCAACATTGAAAAAGCTGCACTGAATTTCAATAGGTTCTACCTTACACTTTGCGAATTCGGAGTGGATGATTCTGAAGTGGGAAAAAAGATGGCAGCTGGTTTTATTGAAGAGATTTCAGCAAATACTTATCTCTTCCCTCATGCAGTTGAAATCTTAGAGTATCTGTATGCTAAATACCCACTATATATTATTACTAATGGATTTGATGAAGTTCAATTCCCTAAATTGAAAAATTCAGGTTTGGATAGATTTTTTAAAGTTATCATTACCAGTGAAGAAGCCGGGTCAAAGAAACCTGACCCTTCAATTTTTCATTATGCTTTAAATAAGACACATGCCCGGGCAGAAGAAAGCCTCATGATAGGAGATGACCTTGTGGTTGATATTGATGGAGCCAGGCAGGTAGGCATAGATCAATTGTTTGTCAATCACAACCAGACCATCCACCAGGATTTAGTTACTATTGAAGTTAAAAGCTTAATAGAAATTAAGAACTACCTATAAAAAAAAATCCCGCCAAAGGCAGGATTTTCCGATAGCAGAACTATCCTTAATTCTTTTTAGGTACAGGTGTAGCTTCAGTTTGAGCGTGACCTTCTTTAGTACAAGCTGCTTTTTCAGCAGGTGTGCAAGTTTTTGAGCAACCTGATTTTGAAGTACTAGCCTTATCACTGCAGCAAGCTTTACTTGAAGTAGCTTTCTTATCTGAACAACAAGCCTTAGCGGCTGGAGCAGCTTTATCTGAGCTTACCTTTTCGGTTGTGGCTTTCTGAGTACTGGTAACTTTCTGAGCTGAAACGGTGTTAAGGGTGAAAGCAAACACCAGGGTCATCAGGGAAACGATCATTGCAAGTTTTTTCATATCAAATAATTTTTAGAGGTTTCAATCATTTAGTAACGCAAAAGTAATAGGTTTTGTTGGATACTCCATCCGGATTTTTGTTAAGGAGTTGTTAAAGCCATATAGCACCAGTCCATTTCACGATTGGGGAAATTAATATAATTGTTTCTTCACGACCTTAATTAAAGTGGCCTATTTTAGTTATCCCACCTTTTACCTTCTGTTCAAGTTTCACTTCTATTGATGCAGACAGCGGGAGAAAAAGATCCACCCGGCTGCCAAACTTTATGAATCCGAGCTCATAACCCTGGTTAATTCTCTCATTTGTTCTGGAATAGCATACTATTCTTCTTGCCAGGGCACCGGCAATCTGCCTTACCATGACAAGTCCGTGTTGAGAGTTTTCTATTACAACCGTATGTCGTTCGTTTTCAGTTGAGGACTTTGGATGCCAGGCTACCAGGAATGAACCCGGCCAATAATTAGTATAAACAATCTTTCCACTTATAGGGTAAAGATTCACATGCACATTATTAGGTGACATGAAAATGGAAACCTGTCTGCGACGGTCATGAAAGTATTCCGACTCTTCAACTTCTTCTATTGCGACAATAGTACCATCTGCCGGACAAAGAACAACATCAGGGTGTGACTGCATAATTCGTTCAGGTATCCGGAAGAATCGCAGAACAACAAGGTAAATAGCTGCTACGGCAGTGTAAAAAAGGTAATGAAAGATTGTGTGGACCGGGAAAAATCCAACCAGGGCAACAATCAGCAAAATGCAAAGAATGGTTGTAAAGAGGATGATACGGTGGCCTTCCTTATGAATCCGGTACCTGGTCATAATCAAAAATTAACTTTAACGGGTGAGTGTCAAAAATACAAATACAAATGGCACGGAGATCAGCACAGCATCAAATCGGTCAAGTATACCACCATGGCCGGGCAAAATATTACCTGAATCCTTTACCTGTAGACTCCTTTTCATCATCGACTCCACAAGATCACCCAGTGTTCCGGTGATGACAATTATGAGACCCATTACAAGCCACTTCCATAACGGATAAATAGGAAAAATCACTGAGCAGAGATAAGCTACCAATAAAGCAAATAGTGCTCCTCCTATACTCCCCTCCCATGTTTTACCGGGTGAGATACGACTGAATAACTTATGTTTCCCGATGAGTGAACCAACAATATATGCACCGGTATCATTCAACCACAAAATAAGAAGAAACCCGATCATTGTCCCAAAATGCTCAGGTCCGGAAAGACTTACAGGATCAAAAAAATATATTGCAAGACCCAGGGGAAGAGGAATGTATAATATCCCTGCAAGACTAATGGCGATATTTATAAATGGTTCAGTTTTTACTCTCCATAGTTCTGCAATAAATAACAGGAACAGTATTGGCAGAATAAGAAGTATTAAGCTGCCATTTAAATACCCCAGTGCATTCAGGGCAAGAAGTGCGTATAACAATGCACCTGCCACAATTGCCATGGAGCTAAAAGGGGAAAAAGGACTATGCTTCTTAAAAAGTCCATAGAATTCAAAAAGCCCCAATAAAGATACCACTAGAAAGAGCACTGAAAAAACCAGTTGACCCAGCAGGGCTGAGCCCAGCATCACCACAACAAAACCTGCACCTGTGAGAGAACGTAATGTAAAATTATTCACCTTTATATTCTACGATTAATTGTCTGGCTATAAATGAATCGTCTGTTGAAACATAGATTTCGATATCACCTATAAGGTAAAGAGTATCCTGCTTGTTTACGATAATTGCCTTAATCTGGGAATCTTCAAGTATAGCTTGAATCATGTCAGCTTCATAGAGCTTGTCTGTTTCATAAATTTTGATCCAATCCGATTCCATTTCTATTCTTCTTCAGTTTCCTGTTCAGTCAGTTCTGTAAGAAAAACATAGATTTCTTTAGGCCCATGAGCACCCATTACCAGTGTTTTTTCAATATCAGCAGTTCGGCTGGGGCCTGTAATTACAGAAATCATAGAAGGAATTTTATTCCCATATTTCTCCCTGATTCCTGCTAATGCATCTTTAAGGTCTGGTACCAGCTGAGAGGTATATGCAATCACAATGTGTATTTCAGGGTATACATTAAGCCGACGACCGGAATCCTGCCTGGAGGACACCATTATACTACCTAACCGTGAGATAAGAAACTCACAGGAAGTGATTCCTACTTTCAACACTTCGAAGTTTTCAGCATCTGACAGGAAAGGAATATCAGCCTGTGAAAGGAGATACTGCAATTCAGGATCAGTACAGAATACATCCTGCCATTGTTGCTCATTGGCAAGAGCTGATAAAGAAGCCACAAGGTCCAATTCCCCTTCACAATAAATGAACTTCCCTCCTATGCTGGTAAATTCCTGAGCAAAATTCACATCCGGGGATTCCTCCATTTCCTGGTAGATCCTGGAATCAAAATCGACCTGGGCATAGGGGTTATCTGTTTTATAAATAAGTGCATTTCGCACTCTTTTCAATACTTTTTCCCTCGAGGTACTTTCTTCCATGGAAATCAGGTTGCAGTGAAAGACAGGTATTAAAGAAAATGATACTGCTTACTTAAACACCGGGTGGTGGTGGTGGTGGTGTGCTCTTATCATCAGCATCAGCAGACAGAAGCCTGGTATCATCCTGGCTTTCTGCAGAATCAGTTGAGTTGCCATTAAGCGTCACATGTTCATGGTCGTCAAATGGCCTGACACCGAAAATATGTTCAAGATCTTCCCGGAAGATAACCTCCTTAAGAAGAAGAATATCTGCCAGTTGATTCAGTTTCTCCCTATTATCTATGAGTAGTTGTTTAGCTCGTAAATAAGCCCCCTCTATCATTTTACTGATTTCTTCATCAATAACCTGGGCTGTTTTTTCACTGAAAGGCTTACCAAGCATATATTCCTGCTGGCCTGAAGAATCATAAAAACTTATGTTCCCGATTTTGTCATTCAATCCATAGAAAGCAACCATAGCATAAGCCTGCTTTGTTACTTTTTCCAGGTCATTTAATGCACCCGTTGATATCTTTCCAAAAACCACTTCCTCAGCGGCACGACCTCCGAGGGCGGCAGTGATCTCATCGTACATTTGCTCGAAAGTAGTAATTTGACGTTCTTCCGGAAGATACCAGGCGGCACCTAATGCTTTACCCCTGGGAACAATCGTCACTTTTACCAGCGGATGTGCATACTGTAAGAGCCAGCTAATAGCAGCATGACCAGATTCATGGTATGCAATCACTTTCTTTTCATGCTGAGAAATAATTTTATTCCTTTTTTCCAAACCACCGACAATTCGGTCGATCGCATCAAGAAAATCCTGTTTGTCTATTTGATGTTTATCCTTTCTGGCGGCGATAAGTGCTGCTTCATTGCAACAATTGGCAATATCGGCACCTGAGAAACCGGGTGTCTGTTTGGCTAAAAACTCCCTGTTAATGGAATTATCCATTTTCAGGTTTCTCATATGTACAGCAAAAATGGCTTTCCTTTCTTCAAGGTCAGGAAGTTCAATATAAATCTGCCTGTCGAAACGACCGGCACGCAGTAAGGCGCGGTCCAGAATATCTGCACGATTGGTTGCAGCCAGAATAATAACGCCTGCATTGGTTTGAAAACCATCCATTTCAGTTAGTAACTGATTTAAGGTGTTTTCACGTTCATCATTTGAACCTGTCATTGGGTTACGGCCGCGGGCTCTTCCAACAGCATCAATTTCATCGATGAAGATGATACTAGGGGCTTTTTCCTTAGCTTGTTTAAACAGATCTCTTACCCGGGAAGCTCCAACGCCAACAAACATTTCAACGAAATCAGACCCGGAAAGTGAGAAGAAGGGAACTTTAGCCTCCCCTGCAACCGCTTTTGCCAATAAAGTTTTCCCGGTTCCGGGAGGGCCAACAAGCAATGCACCTTTAGGAATCTTACCTCCCAGTTCAGTATATTTTTTGGGATTCTTTAGAAATTCAACAATTTCCATTACCTCAACCTTAGCTTCCTGCAATCCGGCTACATCGTTGAAATTCAATGAAACCATGGTATCCTTATCAAATAACTGAGCTTTGGATTTCCCAATATTGAAAATCTGTCCACCTCCACCAGCGCCACCACGGGTCATCATTCTCATTACTAGTAACCATAACCCCACCAAAACAACTACAGGAAGTATCCAGCCCAGTAATTCACTACCCCAGTTCCTGCGGTTAATATTTCGGGGATAAACAATTGAAGGAAGTGCTTGCTGGGCTTCCCTCATATCCTTCTCGAATGTTTCGACAGAACCTATCTGATAAACATATTGAGGTGCAGTATTTACAATATTATTCGAAGGTTTAGCATCCTTGAACTTCTCAAGAGACAGCTTATCCTTCTTGATATAAATCTCTGCCTGCTCTTTGTTTACAAGAAGTATCTTGTCAACTTCCTGACTCTGCAACATTAATTTTAACTGGCCCCAGTCTATCTCTTTCGGACTGGTACCCATATTGGCAAAATATAATCCAAAGAAAATAATGCCAAGAATACCATAAATCCAGTAGAAATTGAACTTGAATTTTGGATTTTTTGAACGGTTAAAATTACTTCCGGGGAATTTATCGCCCTTATCTTTATTATTTGAATCTTCTGTCATTATTATTTTCCTAATGTTCTACACTATTATACTGCAGGGATATCTATTCGCTCTGCATCTGCCCATAATTTTTCCAGTTTGTAAAAATTCCTGGATTCTTCAAGAAAAATGTGCACTACTACATCAAAATAATCCAGTAGTATCCATTCAGCATTTTCATGACCTTCCTTGTGCCAGGGATTATAACCTACTGCTTTTTTCACTTCTGCCTGCACCGAATCAGCAATAGCTTCAACCTGTGTGCGGGAGTTCCCATGACAGATAACAAAATAATCAGTAATGCTGTTCGGTACTTTACCGAGATTAAGTTTTACAATCTCAATCGCTTTTCGCTCCTGCATTCCCTTAACTATTATATCAGCCAACATTTCAGGAGCTTCAATCTTCTTTCTTTTTGCCATTTATCAGGTATTATCCATGCAAATATAAGGATTTCCCGAACCTTTGAAGGAAACAGGAATACAGTCATTCACAAACATTGAGCCTTTTCTTCAAATGCGCCATTCTGTCAGGCAGTAAACTATGAAAAAAACAGGACTGCCAAAGGCTTACCCAATTCTTGATTTATTTCCTCCAATTTTGTCAATTCATGTACCTTTGAATACATAACATTAATATAAGGATGATGTCAGGTTTCCATGTCATTGAGCTCGATGAGATTGATTCAACCAACGCCTATGCCCTGAAATTGCTATCAGAAGCGCGGCCTCCGGAAGGTACTGTAATCAGTTGTTTTAAGCAATCACAGGGAAGGGGCACTGACACTAACCATTGGGAAAGTGAGCCTGGCAAAAACCTGACAATCAGCCTCATTCTTTATCCGACATTTCTTCCTGTTTCGGAACAGTTCAGCCTGAATCAGGCTATTGCGCTTGCCTTGCAGGAAATGGTCAGTAAAATCGTCCCATCCGGTAATGTAACGATCAAATGGCCAAATGATATATATATCGGAAATAAAAAAGTAGCGGGTGTTCTTATCCAGAACTCAGTCATGGGCTCAACATTTGATTTTGCTGTTATTGGCATCGGCCTTAATGTAAATCAGCGGGAATTCCTGAGTGATGCTCCTAATCCGGTTTCTCTTTCACTGATAACGGGTGATACCTATGAACTGTCCACGATCCGGGACCACTTAATTGAATCGTTGAACAAGTATTACCAGCTTTTGAGAGAAGGAAAAAAATCTGACATTAATAAATACTATCTTGAACATCTTTTCAGAGTCGGCCAATGGCATAACTACCTGCTAAAAGGAATTGAAGTTAATGCCAGAATAACCGGAATTACAAATTTCGGACAGCTTATGCTTGAAGGTTCTGATAAATCAAACTGGGTTTGTGACCTGAAAGAAGTGAAATATCTATTCTAAATTCCCTCAAAATGAAAATTGTCGTTAGGGCTGAAAGAAATTCGGATTACCAGGAGATCGCAATGTTAAATGACCTTGCATTCGGACAGGAAAACGAAGGCCTCCTTATAGAAGCACTCCGCAAAAGGAAAGAGTTCATTAAAGAACTTTCGTTGGTGGCAATTTTAGAAGGACAAATTTCAGGACATATTCTCTTTACTCCTGTCAGTATTTCCGGAAACGGGAAATCTACTATCAGCCTGGCTTTAGCTCCAATGTGCGTAATGCCTGAACTTCAAAACTTCGGAATTGGAAGTCAATTAGTGGAACATGGCCTGAAAGCAGCTCAGTCTCTTGGGTTCAGATCAGTAATCGTATTGGGCCACAAAGAGTATTATCCACGATTTGGATTTAAACCTGCCTCCTTTTTCGAAATAACATGCCCTTTTGAGGTACCGGATGAATGCTTTATGGCTCTTGAATTACAGGATCAAGCCTTAATCGGCATTTCCGGAATGGTTTCATACCCTATAGAATTTGATCGCTTCGGTTAATAGTAAAATCCAATTATTACCTGCCAAAGCTGCATTCGTCCTTCTCAAAATTTGTTAGAGGAGTCAATCCAAATGCATTCATTCTATTTTCTGAAATTTTTATAGTCCTGTCAGGGTATTCCCAATTTAAAGTGTCTTATATATTGAAATCCAATACTTTGAAACAAGGTTATTTCTTGTCATCTCAATTGAATATCGTAAAACTCTCAATTATTGTCTTTTTGTGTTTAAAATCCTTTCAGCCATGAAACCCACTATCATTTTTTTATTGTTCTTCATGATGTTTACCTCAGGGCTTGTGGCACAAGTTTGCTTTCCTGCTAATGGAACCTGGTATCAAACTTATCATTCCATTGCCTGGGGCCATGGAGGTGAAATACTTTGGGATGAGACTACTTACAATAGTTATAAAATAGCCGGGGATACTATTGTTGGAGACTCAACATTTTTCAAACTGGTAAAAAACCAGGCCTTAAATTACTTTGTCTATGAGGATGGGGAGAAGGTCTATGTGGGATCACAACCTGACAACTTGAGGCTATGGTTCGATTACAGTCTGAACCCCGGTGATACATTCCAGTTTCACGCTCCCTACTATTCAGCCTGGCCATATGTACTAAAGCTGGCAGTGTTGTCAACAGACAGTATACTGATCAAAGGCATCATGAGAAAACATATTGTTTTCTCAGAAATCCCTGGCTATGGAGCCGGGCCAGAATGGATACAAGGCATTGGAGATATTAATTTCGGAGGGCTCGAAATGGATTATTCATATGCAACCTGGTACGCAAATACTATGACACTGGACTGCTTTACGCAATCAGAGTTAAGTATTTATGGAGTGTGTACCATGGATGTTCCTGAACCAAAAACAACCTGCCTGGTTTCTCCTAATCCTTCCGATGGAATATTCAGGCTGTATATGCATCAATTGACTTATCCGTTGCACATAGATGTTTACGATTCTCAAGGCATGATTGTATTCTCAGGAATGATCCAGTATGCAGATAATTCAATAATTGACCTGTCAGCACAGACCTCTGGTGTCTATTTCCTGAAAATCAAGGATAAAAAGGGGAAATCAAAAAGCCAGAGGATCCTTATCATTTAGGACATTCAGTTTGAATGTGCTTGATGAACAATTTCTTCTTCCATTTCCAGTTCAATCTGTTCAGCTACCAGTTCAGCAATATCTTTAACCTTGGTTTGGGTTCCATCCCGGAATGTTTTCTTGCACAATGGGCATGCTGTTATCAAAAGGTCGGGGGAGGCTTCCGTAAGCACTGTAAGGGCCTGATCCCTGATAACTTTGCGCTGATCATGACTTAAGCCTGTATCTCCAATGCTTCCTCCACAGCACAGCGCTTTCTCCTTTTCCTGGGGTATTGGGATAACCTTAGCTACTCTGCGTAATAACTTTCGTGGTTCCTTGTAAATGCCGGAACCCCTTCCCAGTTCACAAGGATCATGATAAACAGCAGACAAGCCTGAATGATTGAGCCACAAACTTCCTGCTTCAGCAAGTCGCAATAAATACTGGGTATGATGCAACACCTCAACCCCATATAGTTTGTACTCTTCATTGAACATTTTATAACAGATCGGACAGGATGTTACCAAAATCCTGGCACCAGAAGCATGGATAAGCTGACGGTTTTTCTCCATCAAGGATCTTGCAGCCTCATACATACCAGCCATCAACATTGGCCGTCCACAACATATGGATCCATCTGCGTCCATAAAACGGTATTTCACATTAGCGGCATCCATTATTTTAATCATGGCTCGCTTAACCGTAGGTGTGAGATGGCCCATACAACCAGCAAAATATAGTACATTAACCCCTTTGCTGTCGGCAGCATCAGCCGGAAGATAATTGTAGGAATGATCAATGCCTTTATTGTCCAGATTGCGGGCTGCAATCCTTAAATCAAGCAGGTCAATTTTCACCGGACAGGCCTCCTGGCACCTTCCGCAAAGCATACAATTTGCATTAATGGCTGGATCTGTATATTTATCACGTTGTGAGCGAATGAAATAAACTGGTGTGGAACCGGTATTACCAGCCTCATTCATCTGGCAGGTATCAATACAAACTCCACATCTTGGACAGGCTCTCATTTCGATTTCGCTGAAGCTGTTAAGAATCTTTCCCGACTTAACCCCAAAATGTTTGAGGTATATCATTACCACTTCTGTTGGGATATGCATGTAACGCGACCATGGAAGGGTGACAAAAAATATTCCCAGCACGGTTGAATATCCCCACCATAGTGCGTATGATGCTGTTGAACTCACAGTGACAGGTACAACCAACGCAATGATATCACCCAGTGAGTTTGTCAGAAAGCCTCCCCCTTCAAACTGGCTGGCTGTGAAACTTTCTGCCAGAAGCCGAAAAGGGAAAATCAGCCACAAACTCATGACAGCCCAGCGATCAAATCGATTTTGCTTTGTTGTACGTTTCATCCCAAACCATCGTGACCTTATTCTCTTTACGAGGGCAAGAACAAGACCTGATAAAACGAAAAGTAGTATCAGATCCATGCTGAACCTGAAAAAACCCGGCAGAGTATCGAGTTCAAAAGGAAGAACCCTTTTATCGTGAACGAAGAATTTTAAAAAGATGGGATAATAAGGTGGATTGATGTGCCCGCCACTATAAATCCTAGATTCAAGGTTCCCCATGAGAATGAGCAATAACCAGCCCAAGGCGAAACTCATATGCAAATATCCTAACAGCCTGTTTTGTTTCCACATGCGCCTATGAAGCAGCGCTTCAGTAAATACTTCCCAGGTTGCAGGAAAAATCTGGAGACTGAACAATCCATAGCCAATCTTCTTTCTGCCACTTCGGTCGATCAGGGCTATCCACCTGCTGAACTTGATGAAGAGAACTGTTAAGAGAAATAACAGTCCACCAAAAAAAGGTATGACAAAAATATCAAACGTCATTTCTGTAAAGGTTGTAATGCTTTAGCCATTTGTAATACCAGGTTACGGGTATTTACTCCTTTGGGACAGGCCAACTGACACTTCCCGCATAACATACACTTTGAAACTTCATTAAAAAGGCCTGTATAAAGCCCACGTTTCAACAACAATATTGATTTCCTGAGGCTGAAATCAGTAAAGTTTGCGGCTGTACAAGTGGCTGAACAAGTCCCACACGAAATACAAAGGTGGATTGAGGGTTCCTTTTCCTCAACTAAACGGTATAATGAATGGTCAATCGCATCATAATCAATTTGACGGTCGTTGTTCACCGAAAACCCAAACTGCTTTTTCACGGTAGTCTTTCCCATGGCTAATCAGTTAAAGTATCCTGAACAAGGTAATCATGGATGGCCAAGGCTGCTGATCGGGCATCGGTGAGGGTTTCAGTAAGTGTTTTCGGCCCGGTGCAGGTGCCAGCAAGGAACACACCTGGTACTTCACTGATATTGGAGAATAAGTGGGCATCGGCTGTGTTCAGAAACCGGTCTTCTGAGGTTTTGAAACCAAGGCTGACACCCAGCTTTGAATTCCCTTCGGCAGCTTCCATACCTGACATCAGCACCAGCATATCCACTGTTATTTTTAAAGGCTTACCTAAAAGAGTATCTTCAACTTTAACGACAATATTGCCTGACATATCTTCCGTTGATTCACTCAATCGTCCCCTAATAAATTGAATGGAATGCTTCTCCTGTGCTTCTTTATACAACTCTTCATAATGCCTGCCGAACATACGGAGATCCATATAAAAACAGAAAATTTCTGCATCGGGGAATAGTTCCTTTACCTCGATGGCCTGTTTTACAGCGGTTATACAGCAAACCTTGGAGCAGTATATGTTCCCTGACTTTTCATCCCTTGATCCTACACAATGCACAAACCCAACCCTGGCAGGAGATTTTCCCAGGCGATGCCTGATACCATCATTTTCTTTGAAAATCTTTTCAAGATCGGAGGATGTAATTACATGGTCATATATCCCATATCCATATTCCTCTTTTCTTTCAGCCTCAAATAATTTAAAACCAGTAGTAATCAATACAGCATCAGTATTCATCACCCAACCATCGGCTGCAGAAATGATAAATTTTCCTGAAAAAGGTTTAACTGATTGAATTTCTTTATTGTAGTAAATAGGGATTGATGCATCAATATTTCTGATCAGGTGATCAACGACCTCACTGGCAGGGCGTCTGTCAGGGAATAATTCATTCCAGTTGTTGATATGCCCTCCGGGAACCTGACTCTTTTCAATGATATTGACGCTATACCCCAATGAATGCAGTACAGATGAAGCCTCGAGACCTGCGGCCCCCGCTCCGATGACAGCAATCGTTTTACTCATTCGGCATAGAATTTAAGTATTGATGGTGCTTCTGGTTTACCAAGGTCTTCACCATTAGGTCCTTTAAACTTATTTTCAGGAATATACTCAATTCCTATTTTATCAAGCAATGGTTCACAGGCAACCTGGTGAAGCTGCAAACCTAACTCCCAGGGATCATACCCCAGTAACAGGCCAGCCACTTCCTCATATGTAAAAACTGGAATTCCCTGATTGTTTTTTCCATAAGTACGGCCTTCCATTTCGCTAAGTGCATATTGCCAGCGATCAAGAAACATAGGGCATCCAGGGCAATTGGTTATAATCATATCAGGCTCAAAAGGTGCCATAGATTCGAATTTTTTCTTCGAGCAGGCAATTGAAAAGCCTCTGTTTGCCTGAACAGCATATTGTCTGAATCCGAATCCACAGCAATGCCGTCTCTCAGGGTAATCAATCACTTCACCTCCCCAGGCTTCTACCATGCCAGTGAGAACGTATGGATACTCAGCACCTCCAACCCCTTTATGGGGAAACATTTTTGAATAATGACATCCAATGTGTTCTACAACCCTCAAAGGATTTCCAGTATTTCTATTTATGAGCCTGTATTTAGCTTTGGCAGCAATTTCATTTCTGAATTTAAAGATGATGTCGCTGGCATGTGCCAGGTTTGAGGGGATCTCAAATTCACGGCCAGTCGCTTTCATCAAATACTCCCTTGTTTTGTCGAGTGTTTCAGGAAAATGACGCCATGTTTCAATGATCTCGGTATACAATCCAAAAGAAGTAATGCAAGAAGCAATGTAGTTTTCATAACCGGCTTCCTTCATAAGGGCAAATTGCCTGGCAATCACCGTCATCGTAGTTTCGAAGGGGACTACATCAGTATGATATCCTATTCCTGTACAAGATGTGTGATGCTGACTATCATAGAGATCTTTCCCTAATTCATCTTTGAGAATTTTTGTAAATGCCTTTTCAGAACCCGGAAAAAAATTTTGCCTGATGCATGAACGGGCATAAAAGAATTTATCGTCGGCGATCTCTTTTTGATATTCTTTCCAAATGAGCCTTTTTCCTTCAAGCTTCATTCCCTGGTATGTGTTTCGTTATTGTCAGTATAAACTTTCATAAAATAGGCTGCTCCCTGGTCCTCTTCGAAGCTTATACCCATTTCTTCTGCTTTCTTTTGTGAGAATTCTTCAATTTTATTGAACCTTTCAATTCCTCCTGTTACTTCAAAGATTCTACGGATTTCGTCGAGGTCCGACTGGTCAATTTTCCTGAGAGCGCCTGGTCCTTCTCCCTGGTAATTTGCCCCAAGTTTTGACATTACAGGTTCCAGGTGCTCCATTTCCCATTCCCAGACTGGCCCTTGCTCAGGATGCAGTTCCGGTGCTATACTTTGAGGGTTGATGCAATAACCATGAGATAATATTTTTTCTCCGATACCCCTTTTAATAGCCAGTTGCTGCCTTCCTTTCTCCGATTCAGTAAAGTAACCCATATCCTGGGAAAGAGACCTAAGGGCAATAATCATCAATCCGGGGGTGTTCCCTCTAGGGCATCGTGTTTTGCATGACATACATTCGCCGCAATACCAGATAGTTTCACTCTTAAGTAGTTCGATTAAATTGATTTCATCGCGTTTTTGAACTGCAACTGCAATAGCTCTCGGATCGTAATCATAGAACTCAGCTGCCGGGCAGATTGCAGTGCAGGTACCACAATTGATACACGCTTTAAGGCTTTCAACAAACCTGACATCTTTATCCAATCGGTCAAATAGTTCACCCATATCCGGAAGGCTTGGTTAACCTGGTGTGACTTGTATAATCATTATGAAATAGCAAACAAATATAGCTAAGAAATTTTGGCGAACTACATCATTAGCTTATCTGGAAAGAATCTTAAAGCAAGATCCTGGTGTAAAAGACGATAATTATGGCAAAAACATAAAATAACCCGGAAACCACAACATGTTTCCTTCATCTCATTAATAATCAGAAAAAATAATGCCTGAGACTGGCCAAAAAACTTAGTTTCTTTTAACTCTCCATGACTTGTTTGAGCCGGGCTGCCAATAAATTAATGAAATCCCGCATGGGTTTTTCAGCCATCATGGAGATAAATGGATTCATATCTGCATCCATGACTAATTGCACTTTTGTTGAAGTTTCTCCCTCAACTTCAAAATGACAGGAGAGTTTAAAATCAAAGGGTAACTTCCCCTCTCCTTCCATAACTACTTTTGAAAATGGAAGCCTTTCAATCATTCTCATGCCAAGGGTTGCCAGTCCTTTGATTTCAAAAGAGCATTGATCCGGGGTTGCTGACCAGTTCTGTACTTGTTCCGGCATCAGGTGAGAAAAGTTGGTAAAGTCACTTAAGAAAATGTAGATATCCTTCGCTTCACGCTGTACCAGGAAAGAATCGCTTGAAATTGATTTACCCATAATTAAACGCCCCAGGTTTTAGGATTCTCACGCCATTGAATCAATGATTGCATGTCGGAATCCTTTATAATATTCTGCTCCAGGGCTTTTTTTACGAGATAATTATAATTAGTGAGTGTTTTTAGGATGCAATTAGCTGCCTTAAAACTTTCTTCTGCTTCCGGAAGGCCATAGGTAAAGATGGCAACCATTCCCTTAACGTTGCATCCGGCATCGCGTAGTGCCTGCACAGCATTTAAACTGCTTTTGCCAGTGGAAACGAGGTCTTCAATCACTACAACGGATTGCCCGCTTTCAACCACTCCTTCAATCTGATTTTCCAGGCCATGCCCTTTTTTCTCGGAACGGATATATACAAAAGGAAGTCCAAGATCCTGAGCCACAAGCACACCTGCAGCAATTGCTCCCGTAGCAACACCGGCAATCAGGTCAACATTTCCAAATTCATCATTTATGAGTTTCACAAACTCCTGCCGGATATAGGTCCGGATCTTTGGATAAGAAAGAGTGCGACGATTATCGCAATAAATTGGGGACTTTATACCTGAACTCCAGGTAAATGGATTGGCATTGTCCAGCTTAATTGCTTTAATTTGCAATAATGATTCAGCAACGGTTAGGGCAGTATCTTCAAACTTCGATTTCATCTATCTTTCGGATTACTGTTCGGGGTTTACTTAGTAAGTAGTTTGATTGCAATATGCTTCCCAACTACTCAAAGAATATAAAACGCAAACTTTATTATGGGTCAAAGGTATAGAGTTTTTCTGAATGATCGCGTGATCGAAATTTCAGAAATTATCAACAATATTGATAATCAGCCTGATGAAATAACAATTCAGTATTCTGATAAGAAAGAACTCAAAAAAGAAATAGAACGATTCATATTGGATCCTAATTGCAATAGGATGAATATTTTTTCAGCCGTTCATCCTTCAGACAGTTGGAAGGATTTTATTTCATGTTTCAAATACCTGGAAGCAGCCGGTGGAGTTGTTTACAATGAAAAGAAAGAGATACTTTTTATCAGGAGATTTGAAAAATGGGATTTGCCTAAAGGCAAAATTGAAAAAAATGAGCATCCGGAGGAAGCTGCTGTAAGGGAAGTAGAGGAAGAAACCGGGTTGAATCAGCCAGCTATTTTACATTCTTTGCCTGATACTTACCATCTATATCCGGATCGCAATAATAAGTTCATTCTTAAAAAGACATTTTGGTTTCGAATGTCATACTATGGGTCGGAGGCACTTATACCACAATTGGAAGAACATATCACTGAAGCCAGGTGGATTTCTGAAAAAAAGTTAGATGAAATTCTAACTAATACCTACGCATCATTAAAAGGCTTGCTGGAACAGCTTTAGCGCTATTATGACAGGCCATATCCCTGACAGTATCTTTTCCTTCACTGAGTCGCAATTTCTTTTCATAACTTTGTATAAATATAATCTTTATGAAAATAGCAGTCTTTCCAGGCTCCTTTGATCCGATTACCCGGGGCCATGAATCTATAGTTCAACGTGCGATCCCGCTTTTTGATAAGATTATTATTGCTATTGGCACTAATATTGACAAATCAGGCTATTTTACATTAGAGCAACGGTTAACCTGGATTCATGAAGTCTTCAAAGATGAACCCTCTGTTTCTGTAACCAGTTATCATGGACTTACAGTTGATTTCTGTCATGAAGTGAATGCAGGTTATATGATCAGGGGATTGCGCACATCTGCAGATTTTGAATTCGAGAGGAGTGTTGCCCAGGTGAATACCCGCCTATCGGGAGAATTGGAAACAATATTTTTCCTCACTTTGCCTGAACATGTAATGATTACATCTTCTATTGTAAGAGAAGTGCATAAGTATGGAAGAAATGTAAGCCAGTTTGTCCCTGATGGTATAATTATTCCGAAGTAGATTCCTGGAAAAGAAAAAAGGTAAAATGCACTTTCCCATAGTTCCGTTCTTCCTGGAAGCAGGGATGTTTACTGAAATTTACCGATGAATCATGTTCGATGATCATCATCCCTTCATCATTCAATAAACCATTTTTGATTACCAGGTCAGGAATAAGCAAAACTTCCTTCATATCATAGGGCGGATCTGCAAAAATGATATCGAATTTACGTTTGACTGATTTGAGGTAATTAAAAACATTAGCCTTTATAACATAAACATTGCTAAGTTTAATTTCCACTATTGCTTTAGAAATATACTCAGTACAACGATGATTCAATTCAACAGCGACCACATCTTTTACACCCCTGGAAGCAAATTCCATAGTAATACTTCCTGTACCGGCAAAAAGATCCAGCACTGATGATTCGGTGAAGTCTACCTGATTATTCAGGATATTGAAAAGACTTTCCTTAGCCAGGTCGGTAGTAGGACGAACCGGAAGCCCTTTTGGGGGATGAAGTTGCCTCCTCTATGTGATCCACTGATTATTCGCAAAATGGTAGATTAAAGAGTGTGAAGTATTTATGAACAGGAATATCTGAAAAAACAGTGCCAAAATCAGCCTGTACGCCAAAATTTGCAAAATTCAGGCGGTCAATATAGTGATACAGCATTTTAAAGTCCTCATCACCTGCTATGATATCACCCATCAGGTTTACAATTTCTTCAGAGGGCACGAAACCCATTTGCTCCAGGACATATATTGTAAAGTAAACCAGATCATCGGGTGCAGATCTTTTGAAAGTATTGTAATATAGTAATTTTCTACCCTGAATAATGATTACATCAAAAAAGCCTCCCATAACATTTAAGAATACCTGCCTTGCAATAATATGATCATTTGATCTCAGAAGGCTCTGAATAAGGGCTGTAGCTGTTGATCCGGGTTGCAGGACACTAAACCTGGAAATGCAAAGGTTCCTTATGCAGGAAGGCAATGCATAAGCAACCTGAATATTGCCAATTTCAAGAAACTGAGTAGCAACAATTTCAGCAGCATCCAACTGATGATTGAACCTGAAGTAAGACTCAAGGCTCGTTTCATGAACAAAACCCGGGGGTATTAAAGTAGCTTTCGGAGAAGCATATACAAGATCAATTTTATTGAAGGCAAGCTGGAACAGATCAATTTTATTCATTTCCTGCTTAAAGAGCTCACATAGTTTCTCATTCCTGGGAATTGCTGAACTATTTCTAATACCAAGGGTATAGTCGGCAAGGGCCACAAAGGTCATAGTCCTGGGGTCCAGAACACAAAAAGAAAATCCATCCGGCCTTAGCAGGATGGATAATCTGTATTTTTCAGTATGCCCCTGGTCAAATAATGGATCAACCAGGTTCAGGATACATTCCAAGGTTAGAGTATTATCAGATTACTCCCAGTTGCCGTCGGTAGAGGCTTCATACATAGAACCTACCTTAAGCCCGGGAAATTTATTCTTGTCTTTCATCTCCTGAACTCTATTGATTACTAACTGCTTATTTAAACCAATAGAATAAGTTTCGAGAGGAGCAGTGACTTCAAAAACACTGACATCAACTCCCCCTTTATTAATTTTACCTGCCTGCAGAGTGAACTTTTCATTATTTGAAAAGGGAATGAGTTCCAGCTCTTCCAATTTATAGTTCTTCTTAGCAAAGATTGAATCAAAGATACTTACAAAACCAATTGTATCAGTGATGGTCCTGGTATTGGTAGTGTCCTTTGGATCAGGTACCATTTTAACTTCAGGAACTTTACCTTCACGAACAAACTGAATCAGGGTATCAAAGCTAGTAGTATATCGCTTATTCAGTGTCTTGAAAAGAGACTGAGCAGTGCGGATATCCTTAAGTTTTGAGATAACATCCTCACTTCTTGACTGAAGTTCTTGTTCAAATTTTAGCGGTGTATTGATACTATTGTAAACCAGATAACCCAGAATAACAATAACCAGGGCAAGAACAACCTTAATGACGGGACTTTTCATATATTGAATGGTTAAAGATTTTCAACCTTATTCCTTGATCCTCAAAACCTAGGCGGATAACTTACAAGGAGGGTGCAAATGTAGAATAAATTCCATAATAATGTATTCAGGTTACATCGAAAAAATGCAGTAAATCATTATGGAACGTTTTTTGATATAGTCCTTACTATCTCTAAAATTGAGGTAAGTACGATTAATATTTCTACATTTGTACTTCCATAAGTGAAACACTATAAATAAACACTGGTAACACTATGAAAAATTCCCTTTTTCTTGCCACTGCTCTAGCAGCAATCTTTTTCCTGAACACCCCTGTTCTTTTTTCACAAACCAAAGACGATGCCGGTAATGCTTATAATGCAGCCCGTACCTTATCAACTACTGATAAAGCTGGTGCACTTAAAGGCATGATTGAGGTTGTTACTATGAGTGAAAAAATTGGGGCGGAAGCTGATGATATTAAAAATATGGCGATAGCTGTCATTCCTGATTGGCAGTACCAAATCGCCAATGATTTCCTCAAAGAAAAAAAATATGATGAGGCGATCACTGCATTTGAACAAACCATTGTTCTTGCAGAAAAATATAATGACACTGAAAAGAAAAGTAAATCTTTGGGGCAGCTCCCAAAACTACATTTTATTAAAGGACAGGAAGCTTTGAAAGCAGATAATACTGATGGTGCAATTGCCAGTTTTGACAAAGCTATTGGATTTGATCCTGAATACACTAAAGCATATTTCAGCAAAGGAGCAGCGTATAAGAAGAAAGGTGATTTCGATAATATGCAGAAAGCGATGGATAAAGCCTATGAACTGGGAATCAAGACCAACGACACTGCCACAGCTGCAAAAGCAAAGGATGCTATGGGTTCAACCTTTCTCAGCAGGTCCAATAAAGCATTTGCTGCCAAGAATTATGCACAGGCAATCGAACTCGCAAATAAATCCCTGGAATACACCCCTGAAAGTAGCTCTACCTTCCTCATCCTTTGTGTTAGTTATAATGCCCAGGTAAAATCAGACCTTGCACTGGAAGCAGCTAACAAAGGTTTAGCAATTGAACAGAAACCTGAAAAACAGGCTGATTTCTATTTCCAGATTGGAAAAGCGTATGAAGGAAAAAAGGATAATGCTAATGCATGTGCCAATTATAAAAAAGTGACAACCGGTCCTAATAAGGCAGCTGCAGATTACCAGATGAAAACGGTATTAAAGTGTAAATAGATAATCTTTAAGATTTTAAAAAGGCTGTTTCCAGAAGGAGACAGCCTTTTTATATTTGGATCAATGATTTCTTTCTTTAACTCGCTATTAATAATTCCATCCGGGCGCAGGCGAGGTCCACTTAAATGAATAAATTATTCAACTCAGAATAAGAAGGAATCTCTTCTAAGAATTGGTAGGTATTTGCAGTTGGATCAAGAAAACAACAATAGTGGTTTAATCCATTAGTGATATAGAAAATACCGGCATTTAGCTGCATATTATATCTTGCAGCCTGATCAAAAGTCTTTTGAGTAATCAAGACAGAGGGTGCTTTACATTCAATCAATACAATTGGAGTGCCTGAATTATTGAAAGCAACCAGATCAAATCGCTTAACAAGTCCGTTCAGCACGATTTTCTTCTCTACGCCAAGTAAACCAATCGGAAAACCTTTAATACCCGTAAGATAGGCAATAACATGCTGACGCACCCATTCCTCTGGAGTAAGCCGAACCATTTTTCTCCGGATCGGATCCCAGATCATTTGCCGGTCATTCTGTGAGGAAATTCTGAATTGAAAATCTGGAAAATCTAGTGACTGCATGAATACTTTTTGTCAAGATTCAGGTTAAATTTCAAAATGAAGCCTGTGTATACAAAGATGGATTAAAAAATCTAAATTTGCGTCATATCTGATAATTTCAGCCTATGAAAACGAAAAAGGAGATCGTTGAGAATTGGTTACCAAGATATACCGGTACTCAATTAGAGGATTTTGGCGAATACATTCTTTTGGTAAACTTTTCAGCCTACCTCGAAGAATTTGCACGAATGAATAATGTGGAGATCAAAGGAGCGGGACGTTCGATGCCAAGTGCCACAGCAGGGAACATCACCATGATCAAATTTGGAATGGGAAGTGCTAATGCTGCAACAATAATGGATTTATTAGGAGCAATTCATCCAAAAGCCTGTTTATTCCTTGGTAAATGCGGTGGGCTTAAAAGAAAGAATCAACTGGGTGATTTAATTTTGCCCATAGCAGCCATAAGAGGAGAAGGAACGTCCAATGATTACTTTCCTCCCGAAGTACCTGCACTCCCGGCATTCAGTCTTCAGAAAGCTATATCAACCTCTATCAGGGAACATAGCAGGGACTATTGGACAGGAACCGTTTATACTACCAACCGCAGGGTTTGGGAACATGATAATGAATTCAAGAAGTACCTTCGTTTGACAAGGGCTATGGCTATTGATCTTGAAACTGCAACTATTTTTGTTGTTGGTTTTGCTAATGAAGTACCAACCGGTGCTTTATTACTGGTTTCTGATCAGCCAATGATTTCTTCCGGGGTAAAAACTGAGAACAGTGATAAAATTGTGAATGAGAAATTCATGCATGACCATCTCTCTATTGGTATTGAATCCCTGAAACAAATGATTGACAAGCATCTTACCCTGAAACATCTGCATTTCTAATCAATTTCCTGCATCACCCGACTACATGATTGCTACTTTCAACCAGTTAAAAAAAGATCTTCAGACAAAGGATTATCACCCTATCTATATCTTATATGGTGATGAACCCTATTATATAGACCTGATATCGGACTATATGATTGAAAATGTGTTGGATGAAACTGAAAAGGCATTTAACCAGGTGGTACTTTATGGCAGAGACACCCCGGCTATCATGCTGGTTGATCAGTGTAAACGTTTCCCGATGATGGGCAATGTGCAATTGATTGCATTACGAGAAGCACAGGATATGGATGTAAAGAAGGAAGAAAATATCCTGCATTTATTGTCTTATCTAAAGAACCCTTCTCCATCCACTATTCTGGTATTAGGATATAAATATAAATCACCAGGAGTTAAAATACTGAATGCAGCGAAAAAGGAAGATAAAAATGTTGTCCTCTTTGAATCAAAGAAAAAGAAGGAAAACGATTTACCTGTATGGATCAGTGAACAAGCCAAAGAAAATGGCTATAGTATTAATACCAAGGCTTGTATTATGCTAATCGAATTTCTGGGTAACAACCTTGAAAAAATTGAGAATGAACTGGGAAAACTCTATATCAACCATCCGAAAACTGAAATAATCACAGAAGCTGTGGTTGAGAAATATATTGGCATAAGTAAGGACTACAATATTTTCGAACTTCAACGTGCAATTTCATCAAAGGATGCGTTTAAAGCAAATCAGATTGTTGACTATTTCGCAAATAATCCTAAAGAAAACTCAATATTCAAAATATTACCCATACTTTTTAACTACTTTACAAAGATCCTATTGCTCCATAGCCTGGAAAATAAGAGTATATCTGATGTCATGAGTAAATTAGGTACTCATCCCTCTGGTGCGGAGGAGTTTCTAAGAATGGCAAGGAATTATCCCCCTGCCAAGGTCCAGGAAATTCTTTCATGGATAAGGGAAACCAATACCAGGACTTTAGGGATTGAAAACTATTCGGCTAATGACAGACAGCTATACAGGGAGTTAATTTTCAAGATTCTGCATTAAACCGGATGTCGGTTTAGTCCTCTACCCTATTAAATAATCGATCAATCCTGGTGCCATATTTTTCCTGGATAAAAAGTCGTCTTAACTTTAGTGAAGCAGTGAGTTCACCTGTTTCCACCGTCCATTCCTTATCCAGAATATCAAAGGCTTTGATTTGTTCTGTTGCACCAAAGAACTTATTGAACTTCGAAATTTCTTTTCCAACGCGATTTTGAATTCGTTCATTCTGAACCATTTCAATATCTGTTGTATAAGGAATTTCCTTACGGGCACACCATGACTTGAGAAAAGCAAAATCGGGGACAATCAAAGCTGCTGCATATTTCTGGTTTTCACCAACAACAATCAGGGCATCAATGAAATGTGACTCCTTAAATTTATTTTCAATTAATTCCGGGCTGATATATTTTCCAAAAGAAGTTTTAAAAATCTCTTTTTTCCTGCCGGTTATTTTCAGTTGTCCTTCAGGTTCAATCCGGCCAAGGTCACCGGTATGAAACCAGCCATTGCTATCGATAGCGGCGCTTGTGATTTCCGGCTCCTTATAATAACCCATCATGAGACTGGGTCCTTTACATATAATCTCCTGGTCAGGTGCAATCTCGACTTGTACATTACTGATCACAGGACCAACTGTGCCAAATTTCACCCCATTTTCTTCAAAATTATTCACAGAAATCACCGGAGAGGTTTCTGTTAATCCATAACCTTCAAGAACCGGGATTCCAGCGGCCCAGAAAATCCTTGCCAGCCTGGGTTGCAGAGCAGCGCCCCCGGAAACCATGACTTTAAGATTCCCTCCCAATGCAGCAGACCATTTTGAGAAAACCAATTTGCGGGCAATCTTCAATTTTGCTTCATAGAAAAACCCATTTTGCCCGTACATTTCATATTTTAATCCAAGATGAACCGCCCAGAAGAAGATCATTCTTTTTATCCCCTTCAGTTTTAACCCATTGGCCATGATCTTATCATAAATCTTCTCGAGTAAACGTGGCACAGTTGAGAGAATATAAGGTTTCATCTCCCGCATGTTGTCCGAGATCGTAGCAATGCTTTCGGCGTAATAAATAGATATTCCGGCATACTGATAAAGGTAAGTAAGCATGCGTTCATATACATGACAGAGTGGCAGGTAACTAAGCGCTTTGCCTTCATCACCGAAGGGAAGGATATGCTTGCAGGCCATGAAATTTGAAATAATATTCAGATGGGAAAGCATTACCCCTTTTGGGTTACCTGTAGTGCCTGAAGTATAGATGATAGTGGCCAGATCAGAAGGTAAAATAGAAGACTTGATATTTTCCAGTTTCTGCTCTTCAACATTCGCTTTTCCCAGGGAAACAACTTCGGAAAACATTGGAATACCTTCTGTTTCCCTGAAAGCATATACTCCTTTGAGTGTAGGAATTTCACTAATAATGTGTTCAATTTTCCGGTAAGTATCCCAACCTGAAACGAAAACATACTGAACCTCAGCATGGGCAAGGATATACCTGTAGTCGGACTCGCTGATAGTTGGATAAACAGGTACATGAATAGCACCCATCTGAAGAATACCCATATCCACAAAATTCCACTCCGGCCTGCTCCCTGAAATGGTAGCAACCTTATCGCCTTTCTTTACACCTAAGGCCATCAGACCATAGCTAACCTGTGTTGAAATTGCAATGTAATCATCGATAGAATACTTAACCCATACCCCGGCTTCTTTGCCGGCAAACAGATCATCTTTCTTAGTGTAAGTATCCCGGATATGTGGAAGCAGGTCGAAAAGACGGGTAACATTGTTCATCAGGTTTCCTTATTTAGGTGTCATGTCTGCCGAACCGCAATGATAATACCCCGTTTATAAGCCTTTGGCCCGAAATATCATTTTCGCAAATTCAGTTATTTTGTAGTTTCAAGAGATGCAAAATTCACAGAATGAAATAGCAACGGTATAAAAATACAAATTCCAACTAAACACATATAAAAATGTTCATATATTTTTAACATTCAGAATTAAAACCTGGGGGATGATCGAGTAATAGCAAGAACCTTTTCAGCACTATTCTGAAAAAATCGATTCCGGTAAAGAAGTATATCCTTTCTAAAAAACTACAGATTCTTATCGAAATAAGCAGGACTTGCCTGGGCAGCAGGCATAATCACAAGGTCATTTACATTTACATGAGGAGGAAGTCCTGCGATCCAGGTTGCAGCTTCGGCAATATCATGCCCAGTTAGAGGGGTGAAACCTTTATAGACATTGGCAGCCAACTCCTTGTCACCTTTGAACCTTACTTCAGAGAACTCAGTCTCTACTGCGCCGGGTGCTATTTGTGATACCTTGATTCCTTTTGCGAGAAGGTCAATACGCATCGCTTTTGTCAATGCATCCACGGCAAACTTTGTCGCACAATATACATTGCCCTTTGGATAAACTTCCTTCCCTGCAATTGAACCAATGTTAATAATATGTCCTTTCCCATTTTCAATCATCCAGGGAACTACTTTTCTACTCACATAAAGAAGTCCTTTAATATTGGTATCAATCATTATATCCCAATCATCTACTTGTCCTTCCTGCAGATGATTTAATCCCAGAGAAAGTCCGGCATTATTGATCAATACATCAACCGATCGCCAATCCGCGGGGACTGAATCCAATGCTTCTTCAACCATTTTTCGATCTTTCACATCAAAAATCAAAGGCAATACCTGGACATTAAATTGTTCTCTTAATTCTTCAGCAATTTTATTAAGACGGTCTGCCCTTCTTCCGGTAATTATCAATCGGTCATTCAATCCAGCAAAGGAGAAGGCACATTCTTTACCAATGCCACTTGTAGCTCCGGTTATTAAAATAGTTCTATTCATCCTGGATCAGCTGTTAGTGATTAAATCGTAAGAAATTGAGTATGCTAAAAAAATAAGTAAATATCAATTGGAGAGCACCATGGGCTCTATCGGTAATCGTCCTGTATGGTTTATAACAACTGGAATCGGGAACCTGATCCGGAAGAATCGGAGTCCGGTGTATGTTATACCAGGCTTAAAGCCAACTGACTCATCTGGTTGAAGTTGAATTGACGCTCAGTGGCACTAACATGTTCACCTGTAAGAAGATGATCGCTAACCGTTAGAAGTGATAATGCATCCACTTGGTGCCGGGCAGCAAGCAAATACAATCCGGCGGATTCCATCTCAACAGCAAGAGTACCATGCCTGCGCCATAGTGCATAACTATCACCCAACTCTGGATCATGATAAAAGAGGTCAGAAGAAAGAATGTTACCTGCTTTTAGTTCCAGTCCCATTTCCCTGGCATTTTCATTTGCTTTTAAAGCGAGCTGAAAGCTTGCTGTAGGGGCAAAAGTCATACCGGGGAATGCTCTCCCAACGGCTGCAGAATCGGTGGAAGCGCTGACTGCCATGATTAGATCGCGGACATGAATATCTTCTCTGATTCCTCCACAGGTACCAACCCTTACCAGGGTTTTGACTCCGTAATCATTGATCAGTTCGCTTACATAGATCATCAGCGATGGTAGTCCCATGCCTGTACCCTGAACTGAAACTCTTTTTCCTTTATAGTAACCAGTAAAACCAAGCATACCGCGTACATTATTGTAGCAGACAGCTTGTTCGAGTTGGTTTTCAGCTATATGTTTAGCCCTGAGGGGATCTCCCGGTAGAAGAATAAAATCTGCTATATCGCCGGGTTTTGCTTCAATGTGGATGCTCATATTCTGTTAAAAATGTGCGCAAAGATACACACAATAGATTCTCTACCTAATTTCTATACTCCTGATATTTCTGTTTCCAAACCTGTTTTGGGCTGATCCCCGAAATAAAAGAAGTTGCGACAAATTAAATTAAGGCGAAAGATTCTTCATGAAAGACAATCTCCTCCTTTTCCAGTAGTATTAATTATGATTGTTTCCGGATCCATTCCCTGGCATTAACAAAAGCCTCTATCCATGGACTTACCTGGTCATTTTTCCTGTCGTTAGGGTAATACCCCCATTGCCATGGATACACAGATCTTTCAAGGTGTGGCATAATTGCCAGATGCCTGCCATTTTCAGAAGCAAGACATGCTGCATCATACATCGAACCATTAGGATTCCCGGGGAAATCATGATAGGAATAAGTTGCAGGAATTTTGTAAGCGGATGACTCATAAGGGAACCAGAACTTCCCTTCTCCGTGGGCTACCCAAATTCCCAGGGTAGAACCAGCCAATGAAGAAAGCATCACTGTGTTATTTTGCTGGATATCAATAGTGAGGAAATTTGATTCATACTTATGGGTATCATTATGCAACATCCTTGGCTTCTGCTCATGATCAGGATTCAACAATCCAAGTTCAATCATCAGCTGGCATCCATTGCACACACCCAAAGAAAGAGTATCCTCCCTTTTAAAGAAATCCTCCAGCGCTTTTCTTGCCTTCTCATTATATTGAAATGCACCAGCCCATCCTTTTGCCGAACCCAATACATCACTATTTGAAAATCCCCCAACAAAAACAATCATTTGAATATCCTCCAGGTTTTCTCTGCCTGTTACAAGATCTGTCATATGGACATCTTTAACATCAAACCCGGCAAGGTGTAATGACCAGGCCATTTCACGATCGCCATTGGATCCTTTTTCACGGATGATTGCTGCCTTTAACCCTGTGGGTATTCTCCGGGATGATTCGAGGGTGTATGATTCAAGACTCCCCATGAAATGATCAGGAAAATTGAAATTTCTTTCCTGTAGCTTATAATTGGCGAATCGCTCCTTTGCCTTTTGTTCACCACTTTGTATTCTATCCAAAAGGGCAGAAGACAGGAACCAGTCATCACGCAGGGAATCAATTTCGAAACTGTATTGTTCGGCATTATTCTCAATCTGCAATAACCTCTGAGGAGAAGGAGTACCTAATACAATATAATTAACTGCTTTTTCATGTAGAAATACTGTAGCAAAATCCAGGTCATTCACCTGAATAACTACCCCAGGATTTTCTGAGAATAACTTTGTGATCAAATCATGACCTCCCAATTCATCCAGACGGAGAGACAGTCCGACACCCGGGCTGCTAAAGGTCATTTCCAACAGGGTTGTAATCAATCCCCCGGAAGAAATATCGTGCCCGGAAATGATGATTCCTTTTCGAATCAAATCCTGTATGGCATTAAATGCAGTTTTTACATAAGCTGGGTCTGCCGCATCAGGAGCTACACGACCGATCTGATTAAGGGACTGTGCAAAGCTACTGCCACCCAATTCAAAAGAGTTTCCTGAGAAGCTTATGTATAGAATTGAAGAAGTGAACTTAGGTTGAATAACAGGTGTGATGCATTTAGTGATATCCTCAACTTCTGCAACAGCAGTAATAATCACGGTACCAGGTGCTAATACAGCATTTCCATCAGGATACTTCTGTGTCATTGACAAGGAATCCTTTCCTGTAGGAATATTGATACCCAGCCCAATAGCGTATTCAGAGGAAGCCTGGACAGCTTCATATAGCCTTGCATCTTCACCTTTATTCTTACATGGCCACATCCAATTGGCACTGAGTGAAATACTTTCCAGTCCCCCATTGAGCGGAGCCCATACAATATTGGTCAGAGCCTCTGCAATGGCAAGACGTGACCCCTTTGCGGGATCAATGATTCCGCTTACAGGAGCATGCCCAAGGGAGGTTGCAATGCCTTTCTTACCCTGAAAATCCATTGCCACCACACCACAATTATTTAAAGGTAATTGAAGTGAGCCAGCACATTGTTGCAATGCAATACGACCTGTTACAGAACGGTCCACCTTGTTGGTAAGCCAATCCTTGCAGGCTACTGCTTCCATCTGCAGTACATCCTTAAGGTAAGTCATTATCATTGCCGGATCATAAGTAATCGCCGGAAAATTCTGAGTTACAGTTTCATCTTTGATAATGGTGCGGGGTGGTTTTCCAAATAGATATTCCAATTTCAGATCCAGGGGTTTGTTGCCATTACCAGGGTCCTGAAAGGTAAATTGCATATCTCCCGTGATGTGTCCAACATTATAAAATGGAGCTCTCTCCCTTTGTGATACATCCGACAATAAAGAAGCATGATTTTGGTCAATCACTAATCCCATTCGTTCCTGGGATTCATTTCCAATGATCTCCTTTGCTGAAAGAGTAGGATCTCCAACTGGAAGTTCAGTCAGATTAATTACACCACCTTGCTCTTCAACAAGTTCTGAAAGGGAGTTTAAATGTCCCCCTGCTCCATGGTCATGGACAGAGATGATCGGATTTTCATTGCTTTCAGCCAATGCTCTGATGGCATTATAAACCCTTTTCTGCATTTCAGGATTGGAGCGCTGAATAGCGTTTAATTCAATACCGCTATGATATTCGCCAGTCGCCACTGAAGATACAGCACCACCGCCCATTCCAATGCGATAGTTATCACCCCCCATTACAACAACCAGGTCTCCAGGCTGAGGGTGGCCTTTTTGACTATCCTTCTTTTTAGCATAACCAATCCCTCCTGCTAACATGATTACTTTATCATAACCATATTTATGAAAGGATTCCAGATGTTCGAAAGTAAGAACCGAACCACATATCAGGGGCTGTCCGAATTTATTGCCAAAGTCGCTGGCTCCATTGGAAGCTTTAATGAGAATTTCTTCAGGAGTTTGGTATAACCAAGGCCTGGGAAGTAATCCGGATTCCCATTTGCGATTGCCGGAAGTCCTGGGATAAGATGTCATATAAACGGCTGTTCCTGCTATAGGAATTGAGCCTTTACCGCCAGCCATTCGGTCGCGGATTTCTCCGCCTGAACCTGTGGCTGCCCCATTAAACGGCTCCACCGTTGTGGGGAAATTATGGGTTTCAGCTTTTAAAGAAATTACTGTATCTATTTCGCGTATCTCAAAAAAGTCAGGTTTATCGGGACTGGCAGGAGCAAACTGCTCAGATTTGGGCCCTTCAATAAAGGCAACATTATCCTTATAAGCAGAAACTATTCTTCCCGGATGAGCCTTTGAAGTATTCCGGATCATCTGGAAAAGGCTGTTTCCCTTCTCTTCTCCGTCAATAATAAAGGATCCGTTAAATATTTTATGGCGGCAATGTTCTGAATTTACCTGGGAGAAACCAAAAACTTCACTATCCGTAAGGCTTCTATCCAGCTTAACGCTAACCTCTTCCAGGTAGGCAACTTCTTCTTCGCTGAGTGCAAGACCTTCTTTAAGATTATATGCTGCAATATCAGTAATCATCAGGATTTCGTCCGGATTTTTATTCACTTGAAAAATATCCTGAGAAAGTCCCTCGTACATGCGTTCAAGCATTGGGTCAAAGGTAGCAGCAGGTGAAGCCGCTTCCCTGAATTCTTCGATCCTGATAATCCCGGATATACCCATTGTTTGTGTAATCTCAACGGCATTGGTACTCCAGGGAGTAATCATTTCACGACGGGGCCCAATAAAAAACCCGGCTACTGATTGTTCCTTCAAGAGCCGGGCGTCGCTGAATAACCATTCCAGTTTTTGAAAATCATCATTCGCTGGTTCACCTGAATACTGCACAGCATATAGGTTACCTGAATTTCGAAAATATAAGATCATAGAGGGATTGTTTCAGAATGCAAAGATAGGAAATCTGAAAACCTGAGAGGCATTAAATTTGGAACCAAAGCCTCAATCGATCCGCAGAGTGCCAGCAATTGAGTATCCTATTCAAATAAGGAAAACTTATGCAGATTAACACTAAAACCATCTGAAAGATGCATTAAACATCGTTATTATCATTATATAATATATCTGACAAGGCCTTACAGAATAATACAGGAGATAAAAAGCCAAAGACAAATCCAATAATACAAACATTTTACTGATTTTGTCAATCATATGATAGATTTTTTATCTAAATAAATGCAATAATCATCTAAAAACACCACCCTTTCCTGTAAAACAGGGAAGAAAACTCATTTATTCCTGATTATTAGCTACTTCATGTAATTTGAGAGAATAATAGGAGTACCTTTGCGGCACTAAAATAAATTAATGAAGAGATTTGATGAATTGGGCCTGCAGGAAAACATCCTCAGGGCCGTTAATGAACTAGGGTTCGAAAACCCTATGCCTGTCCAGGAAGCTTTAATCCCGCGAATTCTAGAAAACAATACTGATCTTGTAGGCCTTGCCCAGACGGGTACAGGTAAGACAGCGGCATTTGGGCTTCCCTTGTTACAGATGATTGATCCCACAGTTAAAACAACGCAGGCGATTATCCTTAGCCCTACACGCGAACTTTGTGTGCAGATTGCCAATGATATCCGCGGTTTTGCAAAGTACATGCCGGGCATCAATATTGTACCCATCTATGGTGGTGCTGGTTTTGAAGGCCAGGTAAAAGAACTGAAAGCGGGAGCACATATTATTGCTGCTACACCCGGACGTATGCTTGATATGATTATGAGGAAAAAGTCTGATTTATCAGGCATTAAATGGCTCGTACTTGATGAAGCTGATGAAATGCTTAATATGGGCTTTGAGGAAGAAGTGAGAGGCATTATTGAAAGTGCTTCGACCGACAGGCATACCTACCTTTTTTCTGCAACTATGCCAAAAGAGGTTGAACAGATTGCGCTTCAATATATGCATAAGCCCCAGACTATCAGTGTTGGGCAGCGGAATAAAGGAGCGATCAATGTAAAACATAACTATTATGTAGCACATGCTAAGGACCGTTATAATATTCTGAAAAGGATTTGTGACTATCATCCTGAAATGTATGCCATCGTTTTCTGTCGTACCCGCCAGGAAACCCAGGAAGTATCTTCTTCTCTAATTCGTGATGGCTACAATGCTGATGCCCTGCATGGGGATCTTTCCCAGGCACAGCGCGACCATGTAATGAATAAATTCCGTCAGCGTCATTTATCAATACTTGTTGCTACTGATGTAGCAGCTCGCGGGATTGATGTAGATGACCTGACTCATGTAATTAATTATAACTTACCTGATGAACCGGATAATTATATCCACCGCAGTGGCCGTACCGGAAGAGCGGGAAAATCAGGGACTTGCATCTCGATAGTTAACCTAAAGGAAAAAAGCCGGATTCGTCAGCTCGAAAAACAGGTGGGTAAGGAATTTAACCAGGCAAAAATTCCTTCAGGAACCCAGGTTTGTGAGAAACAGCTCTATCATCTTATTGACAGGATGGAGAATGTTGTTGTGAATGAAGAAGAGATCATGGCTTTTCTGCCGGTGATTTTCAAGAAGCTACAGTGGCTGAGCAGTGAAGAATTGATCAAACGATTTGTTTCTGTTGAATTCAACAGGTTCCTTGAATACTATAGGAATGCTGACGATCTCAATGTTGATGAAAGTCGGGAGCGTGAACGCGGATCGTCGCATTCATCACGTGAAAACTTTACCTGGCTGTTCTTAAGCATTGGTAGGAAAGATGGAATTCTTCCTCCGAAGTTGCTGGGCCTGATTAATGATTATACACGTAAAAGAGATCTTCGGATTGGTAAAATTGACATTGGTGACACTTTCTCCTTTATTCAGGTGGATACAGATTATGTAAAGCAGTTTATTGAAGCATTCCAGGGGAAATTAATCAATGACAGGCCTATTCGCGTGGATGTTTCAGAAGAACAGGACCGCCAGGGCCGTCCTTCACGTGGCCGTTCAGAAGGAGGCCGTGGTTATGAAAGCCGTGGTGGTGACAGGAGGAACAATGACAGGCGAAGCGGTGACAGCCGGGGTGGAGACAGCAGGGGTGGTGATAGCAGAGGAGGAGAACGCCGTTTTGATGGCCCCAGATCACCAGGCAAAAAATTTGGTGGCCCTAAGGAATCAAGTCGTGCTCCAAAGGAATCAAGTCGGGGTGATGAAAACCTGAAGTATGGAAAGAAGAAGAAGTGGTAGATTAGGCAAATAATCTTATTAAGGACAATCCCAAAAAATGAAGTGATAAAGGGAGGGGGAGAGGGCGAGAAATGCTTCTATAATGATGAAAAAAGGGTGGAGAGGTAATAATTAGGGAGAATAATAGTCATTAGGGAGAATTTATCAGAAAGTCCATTTCTCGGGAGATTTTATCACTTTGATAATCATACATATAATTCTTTCGTATTGAGAATTATAGCTATCACATAAGTCAGGAGATATATACTGACAATCTCGTGCAAAGTCTAACCAGGTTTGTGTTTCAGCTGCTTCACCCTCTGAATCCGACAACTTGGCTATAAATGCCTTTTCATATCTTCTTTTTCGCCAGGCTTCAGCTAAGTTTACGCAAACTGACCGTGAACTTCTCCTGATCTGATCTGTCAATGAATATCGTTCATGAGAAGGGAAATTCCTTGTCAGTTCGAAAATTTCTAAAGCCAATTTATAGGATAACTTATAAACTTCCAATTCCTTATGTGAAACAATAAGTGTCATAAAACATGATATTTGAATAACTTTTATAAAGAAACTGCGATTGCAAGAAAACCAAAAATTCCGATTAATTCGGCAAGTTTTATCTTAGGAAAAACACTAATAGCTTAAATATGTGCTTATTAAAAAATTATTTGCCTATCAATCCACAAAAATAAGATATTCAAGGTGTTAGATTCAAAACAGTCACATTAGTACAATTTTTCTAGTCCTGAGTTTAGTTTACATTCTCAGTAAACCTATTTCAGGACTAGACACACCACCCCACCCCTATCTCCTAATCCCCCATCTCCTAATCTCCCCATCCTAATCTCCTAATCCCCTCATCCCCTCCCATCCCTCATCCCCTCATCCCTCACCTATCTCCTCATCCCCCATCTCCTCATCCCCCCACCCCATCCCCTCATCTCCTCATCCCCTCATCTCCACATCCCCTAATCTCAATGCACTATTCTTTAGTAGCCAGCCATCTTTCAGCTTCAATGGCGGCCATGCAACCGGTACCTGCGGCAGTAACAGCCTGACGATAGACATGATCCTGAACATCACCGGCAGCAAATACCCCTTCAATATTGGTACGGGTGCTACCAGGAATGGTTTTAATATAACCTTGTTCATCCAATTCAATCTGATTTTTGAAAATATCCGTATTTGGTTGATGACCAATAGCAACAAAGAAACCTTGTACTTCAATTTGTTTCAGTTCCCCGGTTTTATTGTTTCCTATCAGAGCACCGGTAACAACTTTTCCATCTCCAAGAATTTCCTTGGTAGAAGAATTCCACAGAATTTCGATATTGGGAGCTGACATCACCCTGTGTTGCATTGCTTTTGAAGCACGCAATTCATCTCTGCGGACAACCAGATATACCTTACGGCACATTTTTGCCAGGTAAGATGCTTCTTCACAAGCTGTATCACCTCCACCAACAACAGCTACATCCATTCCACGAAAGAAAAATCCGTCGCATGTAGCGCAAGCAGAGACGCCATTACCATTATATCTTTTTTCTGATTCAATGCCTAACCATTTGGCTGTTGCACCTGTGGAAATAATAACCGTTTCGGCAAGCAGTTCTTTTCCATCATCAGTAGTAACTGAAAATGGGCGTTTTGAGAAATCGACCCTGTCAATGATTCCAAACCTGACATCTGTTCCAAACCTTTCTGCCTGCCGCTGAAGATCTTGCATCAGTTCAGGACCGGTTATTCCTTTAGGATATCCGGGAAAATTATCCACTTCAGTGGTTGTGGTAAGTTGTCCACCCATCTGAAGCCCGGTATAGACAACAGGCTTTAAATCGGCACGGGCAGCATAAATGGCAGCGGTATAACCTGCAGGACCTGATCCAATAATCAGGCATTCGATCATGTTGTTTTCAGGATTCATTTCAATTTTAAATTAGGGCGCAAATTTAGATTTTTTCTCCTCATTAACACAAACTATACCATAATTATATCTACTTGATTTTCATATCGTTATAAAATTGTCATATAGACTAAACATGCCAATATGGCTGAATACCTGAAAAAAAAAGGATGAAAATAAAAAAAATGTATATTTGCACCCTCATTCGAGGATCGGGGTGTGGCTCGTCACCAGTGACGAGATTGGCTAGCGTATCCCGCAGTTGCGGGGGCAGTTGCGGGATGGTCGTCAGTTCGAGTCTGACCACTCCGACAAAAAGGTGCTGAAAGGCACCTTTTTTTATTCCCTCTCACTTTTTCCAATTCGGAAAAGAAATATTCAGGAATTCCCTTTCCCGGAAGATTTGCATTAATAAAATATTCCTAAATTTATGCGAACAAATTGATTAGCTTTACTATGTATTTATAGGCATGTTTTTTGTATTTTAATCTCACTTTCAACATTTTGCGGTAAAGAACAGGAATACCATCAACTCTCCTTGCTCCTATTTAACTTGTGACTGCTTTTAACATTCATCTGAAAATTTAAGATTTTCATGTATTCAAGGCTTCAAATAAGGCAAGAAATCTTGTTTTCAATAACTTTAATGACAGGCTTATTATGAGCTTCATGCTTATAGATACTAAAAGTCTTTGCTTCAAATAACCAACAAACTTGCCGGCATACATGATGCAGGTAATACATTATTAACCAAACCCATACACTATGAAAAAATTACTCTTTATCCTCGTGATTTCCTTCCTTTGGGTCGGCATTTCCTGGGGTCAAAAACATTCAGGCCTCACAGAATCTGCTACTTTAAAGAAACAGGTACAGAATACCACAGGCAAGGCCCGGCAGACAGGTGCAGCCCGCAAAACGGCAGGTCCCACTCTTATTCAGGCTGCCCCGTCAGAGAACATTTTAAAGGCTACAACCGGTGGAAAAGCGGCTACTGCCTGGTCAACTCCATATACCTTCACTCAAACTGCTGGGACATACTCTGCAATCAGTGGTACAACAGTTGGTACAACTGCCAATGATGAAGAGGTTTTTGGCCCCTTTAACATTGGTTTTACCTTTAATTATAATGGAACCAACTATACACAATTCAGTATTTCCACGAATGGATTTATTGGGTTGGGAAGTACTACTATTACCAATTCATCCCTTCCCCTAAGCACCGGGGCTTCCAATAATGTTATCAGTGCTCTGGGATTAAACCTTCAGGGACAAACCGGGTCAAGCATCCAGTACCTACTTACAGGGACTGCTCCTAACCAGACCATGGTAATTCAATGGACTAATTACAGGAAAGCTGCTGCAACGGGAGATGTTTTCAATTTCCAAATCAGGCTGAACCAAAATGGCAACTCCATTGCAGTTGTATATAATGCATTTACAGTGAATGGCACAAACAGCACTCCCCAGGTAGGAATACGAGGAGCATCAAATGCAGATTATAATAACCGGACTGTTGGCGCATCCCAAACCTGGGCAACCTCGATTGCAGGCACAGCCAACACATCAAGTTGCTTTCTGCGTTCAGCCAAGTTTCCAGCTAATGGTCAAACATACACCTGGACACCATTGAACTGCACAATCAGCACCTTCCCATATAATGAAGATTTCTCAGCAACCCTAAACTCATGCTGGAGCATCTCTCAGGTGAGCGGAACTGGACTATGGACAATGGCGACCTCCATCAATTATCCTGACCTTGTACCAGTAGTTACGCTCAATCCACAAAGCGGAACACACCTTGCAAAATTTGACTCTTATAATTATGTTGCAGGAACTGTTTCCAGGTTGAAAACATCAACTTTTAACTTTACTGGTCTTACCAGTCCATCCGTAGAATTTTATATGGCACAGGATGGTCAATATACTAACCTGGATGTAATTGAAATCCAGGCTTCCACAGATGGAGGTGCCACATGGACAACTTTATCCCCGGGTTATTATAGGTTCAATTCAACCTTTACAACTCCAGGCTGGAAAAAATACACTGCTTACCTGCCAGCCTATGCCAATACTAACAATGTAACCCTTGCTTTTCTTGCAACCAGCCTTTATGGAAACATGATGGCCATTGATAATGTTGTTGTTAAACAAGGCGTCACAGATGATGTTGGAACAGCAGGTGTATGGGCTCCCACAAAGCTTCCTGTTGGGCAGAATTATCCATGGTTTTCAATTATTAAGAACTATGGTCCGAATACTGAAACATTTGATGTAGATACCAAATTAAGGGTAAATGGAACTCCAACGGTTACTACTACCAATTCCATTACCAGTCTGGCCTTTAATGCAACCTCTACCCTTAGTGGTTCCTATAACTTGTCTTCATATGCTGCCGGTAGCAGTTTCGACATCCTGAATCAAACAAAGCTTTTGATTGATCAAAATACAGCTAACGATATATTAATCAATTCAACCCGAGCCTGTGTAAAGGATTCTATTTATGCATGGGATGATGGTGTAGGTGAAAGTGCTGTGGGATACAACACTGGCACAGGATGGTTAGGCCAGATGTATTATCTTTCTGCTCAAGACACTTTAACTTCCATTTCAATCAATTGGGGAACCATTCCCGGAGCACTGGCAGGTACCAGTCTTGAAATCTATAATGTTGCCGGAGGATTACCAACTACTAAATTTGGTGATATAGTAACCGGTATCAGCCTGACAACTGCTGATGAAGGTATATGGAAAACTTATGCCCCATCAACACCTATTGTACTGCCGGCGGGCACTTACTGGATCGGTGTTCATCAAACGGTTGCTTTGGCAGGAACCTATATTCTCAACTACGACGATACCGGACTTTCAGCTGAAAATTATCTTACAGGATTTGCCTTTTATAGTGCTGATGCTGTAACCTGGAATGACTATTATGCTTCCAGTCTGTATTCCATTAACCTGGTACGTCCAAATTTTGCAAATGTATTGACCCCTTTTACTGCCAATCCTACCAATCTTACAGCTACACCAGTAAGTGACAGCCAGATTAACCTGGGTTGGGCACTGAATGGTAACGGAAACAATGTCCTTGTTGCCTGGAATAGCACGAATACTTTTGGTACTCCTGTAGATGGAACTAACTATAGCACAGGAAATACAATTCCCGGTGGTGGCACAGTACTTCAGTATAATAATTCAACTTCCTATAACCATTCCGGATTATCAGGAAATACAACCTATTTCTATAAGATTTGGTCATACAACGGAACGCTTTATTCATCAGGTGCTGCTACAAATGCAACCACCTATTGCAGTTCTACTTCTGTTCCATACCTGGATAATATTGACAGTTATACCGCACCTTCAACAGGATGTCTTGCTGTACAAGATGTAAATGCTGATAACGAAGAGTGGTTTACTTATTCTACTGCAGGCTATCCACATTCCGGTGTAAATTGCCTTGCAATAGCTTACAGTGTCCCAGGTGTAACAATGGATGACTGGGTCTTTTCCCAGGGACTGAACCTGGTTGCCGGACAAAGCTACGATGTATCTTTCTACTACCGATCGGCAGCAACAGCCACCTATTCAGAACGGCTTGAAGTTAAATGGGGAACGGCAGCCAATGCAGCAGCCATGACCAGCAGTGCAATATTTGATATGGTTGATTTTATTCAAGGTACATACCTTGAGGGGAAAGGCACATTCACCCCATTAACTTCAGGTGTATATTATGTCGGATGGCATTGCTACAGTCAGCCGGATATGGCTGGCATACTCCTGGATGATCTTTCTGTGATAGCCACACCAACCTGTGCTCCACCAACTTCGCTTAATGCTACCAGTATCACTACAAATTCAGCGACACTCAGCTGGTTAGCAGGTGGTACCGAAAGTAGCTGGGAATATGTTTATGGAATGAATCCATTGGCAACTCCTGCCGGTTCAGGAACAGCTGTCGGGACAACCTCCGTTTCCATTAGCGGTCTGAATGTTAATCAATCCTACCAATTCTACGTAAGAGCCATCTGCGGTGGCGCAATTGGAGATAGCCCATGGGTTGGTCCTTTTACATTCCAAACCTTATGCAACACAATTAATACATTCCCATTCAGTGAGAACTTTACTGCCGGGATTGTACCTCCGACATGCTGGTCAGAACTCATTACGAATTCATCTTATAATTGGGCAGTTAGCGCTACTACTGACTATGCACAAGTGGAATATGACCCTACCCCTGCTGCCCAGGATGAATGGCTTATCACTCCTACACTTGATTTCTCTGGCTTAACACACCCAAGACTGAGTTTTTCATGGCTGATGAGTTATTATTGGGGAGTTGATCCATATAATAATTATGACCTGAATTGTAAAATCAGTATTGATGGTGGTGCCACCTGGACCGCATTATGGTCAGAAGCCGGTGAAGGTGTTTTCACCAATTTCACATGGACACCCGAAATTCTTGACTTACTTGCTTACGCAGGGAAATCCAGTGTTCTTATAGCCTGGCAATATGCAGGAAATGATGGAGCTCAAGCCGGCATCGATGATATTGTAATCGATGAATGGCCTGCATGCCCTACCCCTACTTTATTGACAGCAACCAATATTACAGAAATCAGTGCAGATCTTGGCTGGACAGCCGGTGGCAGTGAAACAGCCTGGGAATATGTATATGGTCTTTATCCCCTTGCTGTGCCAACAGGATCAGGCACTGCTACTTCCACAAATCTTGTTTCCATCACTGGTCTTTCTGCAGCCAACTCCTACCAATTCTATGTAAGGTCGATGTGTGGCGGAGCATCCGGAGAAAGTACCTGGGCAGGTCCATATACCTTCTCCACGCTTTGTCCTTCCTATGCACTTCCATTCCTTGAGGAATTTGAATCCACATCCTCAACTTTATCATGCTGGTATAGTTATGATCTGGATGGCGCAGGAAATTCATGGGGAATATCGTCCGCGATTAATCATACCACGGCTGGAACAAATTCTGCAGTTCATGACTATAATTCAACCATTGATGAGAATGGCTGGCTTATCAGCCCGGCATTACAAATTCCCGCCTCAGGAATAACGGAACTGAGCTTCTGGTCATTTAATGACTTCCCTACCTATTACTTTAAGAATAGTGTATTGATTTCAGAAGGTTCTCCTGATCCATCTGACCTTGAGTATGTTGAAATATGGTCACCTGAATCTGTATTAGCTTCCTGGGAACTGACCCAACTGGATCTCAGTACCTATGCAGGGAAAACCATCTACATCGCTTTCCATTACGAAGGATTGGATGCACATTCATGGTATGTGGATGATGTGAACGTAACCAATTCGTTACCAGCACTTACCTTAAACGTGGATATGTCAACAGCCGCAGGTTTTGTCCCGGGAACTGATGTAGTTTATATTGCAGGTAGTTTCCCCGGCGCAACCTGGAATGAGCCTGGCACAAACCCAGCATTACTTTTGTCACAGGTGGGGGCTTCTCTTACCTACACAATCACTTTGCCATTACCAGCAGGTACATATGAGTATAAATACTTTAAAAATGCAGGTTGGTCTAATGGTGAATGGTCAGGAGGATCAAACCGCTCCATAAGCATCACTGGAAATACCACGGTAAATGACACATGGGGAGGTTCAATCAATTGGGCAAATTTACAATGGCCCGGTGTAGGAACAATCAATACCGGCGATAGCTATGATGTTTATGCCCAGGTCAATATCCTCAATGGCATTACCTTTGCCCCCGGTCAAACCTATGGAATGACCGCATGGATTGGATACAGCACTGATAATACCAATCCGGATACCTGGACGAACTGGATTCCGGCTCCGTTCTTTGGTCAGTCGGGTGACAACGATGAATTCAAGCTGGATTTAGGTTCAGTGATTACTACAAGTGGAACCTATTACTATGCAAGCAGATTCCAGTTTGGTAATATGCCTTTTGTTTATGGTGGATTCAATGGAGGTTTTTGGGATGGTGTTGGTAATGTTTCAGGTGTGTTAACAGTAAATACTCCAACTACCAAAACATTGAACATCAAACTCTTCCTTGAAGGATTGTACGCTGGATCAGGACTCATGAACCAGGCACAGGGATTATCCGGCCCTGAATTTGGTGCCGGTATTGCTGACCAGGTAAGCATTGAATTGCATGATGCAATTGCTCCTTATGCAATGGCTTACACTTTTACGAATGTTGATCTGCTTACAGATGGAACTTTATCCATACCAACCATCCCGGCCAGTATCAGTGGTAGTTATTTTGTGGTTATTAAACACCGCAGCACCATTGAAACCTGGAGTGCCGCTCCAATTGATTTCAGTGCAGCGAGCCCTTATTCCTATGACTTCACGACATCAGCTTCGCAAGCCTATGGGAATAATATGAAGCTTGCAGGTACCGATTATCTAATCTGGGGCGGTGATGCAACCCAGGACGGTATAGTTGACGGATCAGATATGGCTGCCATTGACAATGCCAGTACTGCTACATTACAAGGATATAACCCTGAAGATGTAAATGGAGATGGAATTGCAGATGGATCAGATATGGCAATGATAGATAATAATTCTACTGCAACTGTTCAGGTGCAAAAGCCCTAGTTAATTCTTAAATTTTTGAAGGGGGGGACTAATATTCCGGCCCCCCTTTTTAATTAGTTAATCTAACTATTATTGCAACTGTAAATATTACTCATATCATTCATTATCAACTAACAGATATTGCTTTTTTGATGAAAAGGTTGTAAATTAAGGGCTCGCTAAGCCAAAACCTCACAACACCATTCTTCAGGTGTTAATATTGATTTCTCTCGTTTCTCAGGCTTAGGTAGCAAGGTTTAATAAAGTTCTTCATATTGTAACCTTCAGGATTTGTTTCATCTGTTAAATCAAATCAAATGAAAAATCTAGCCATGATTATCTGTTTGCTATTTATAGCGATAGCAGTAAACGCTCAGTTAGCCATTAATTCCGATGGCAGCTTACCTGATAATTCAGCTATGCTGGACATAAAAGCACCACCAAGGGTATCCTTGCTCCCGGGATGACCTTTGCGCAAAGAAATGCTATAGTCAACCCTGCAACAGGTCTTACTATCTTCCAGACAGATGTTGTTACCGGCCTCTATTATAATTCAGGTACTCCGGCGGTACCGGTTTGGCAGTTGGTAGGCAACAATGCCGGTCAATGGCTAAACAATGGCTCTACTATTTATTACAACAATGGATATGTTGGAATTGGAACTGATACACCTTTAAGAAAACTTCATGTTGATGGGTATTACTATCTTTCCAATTCTACAGATTATCCTTTCATCTTCATGGATCTGAACAATAGCTTCGCTTCTGGACATTGTGGGCTCACTTTCCTTTATAATTCCCTCTATAAGGCGTGGATTTATTATGACAATGGAGATAATCTTCTAAGGTTGAGTGCTGAAAATGGTCCAGGTTTCAGGAATGACATGGTGATAACAAATGCAGGTTCAGTGGGTATAGGTACACAAACTCTGCTGCCAGCCTGCATGTGGTAAAAAACTATTGGATCCCGCACAGGCACCTTCGGAACAGATATTAGTCCGTGGACTACAGGACTAATGTTGCAGTGGGTAATGACAATGAAGACGCTGTGTTTTATGTAGGCCAGGAACCTGGACGTGAAGGATACCTTTTATGGCAATACGATTCAGATCCGTCTTTGGGATATTACAGTATAGGTACATTCAACGGAGCCAATAATATGGTGTTGCAGGAGTACGGCGGAAATGTCGGTGTAAGAACTTCCAATCCAATGGCATTATTCCATGTTGCCGAAAACAGTCCGGGCTATACCGGGTTGTTCGGGAGTCCAATCAGTGACTGGTCTTCTTCTACAAATTTAAGCATAGGTGATAGTGATGGCCCTTCTGTGCTTTATATTGGACAGAGTGAAAGTAATAAAGGTTACCTCTATTGGAATTACAATTCAGTTGCTTCTGATGCTTATCTCGCACTTGGTTCATATTTTGGTTCCAATCCCCTGGTCTTCCAGCAAAGCGGCGGAAATGTTGGCATTGGAACCATTACACCATCATCACGACTGGAAATTGATTTTGATAATTATGGTAAGTCATATTTGGGTTATTCCTCACTAGTGACAAATTATATAGATCATTTAGAAATCCAGCCCAAGGCGATGGGCAGGCTGGGATATATGCTTTTAGGTCGAGGGATGTGCAAAATGATGGTACAGGATACACATATTATGGTTGCAATACTGCCATGAAAGGATATTCATACTGGGGTGACTTGTATTCGTTCGGTGTCGGGGGCTTCAATTACAATGATTTAACCCGGTGTGGAGGCATACTTGGTGCCTATGCATATGCTACTACCAGCAGTTATTGGGGTTCATTAGGTTATAAAAATAGTGGCAGCAGCACTTACGGTGGCTATTTCACCAGTTCGACTTCAGGGGCAGGTAAATCTTCTCAGGCTAATGCTGCTATTGGCATCGGGATTGGTGCTGGGCGACCTGATAGGAGCCGATATCCATGGGAAAAGTATATGGGGTGTATGCTGAAGGAGAAAACTATTCAATCTATTCCAATGGCCCCGTTTTCAAGAACAACCTGGATATCCATTTGCAAAACAATGGTACTGAAACTAATACCGTGTTATATACAAATGTATCAACAGATGCCACCATTCAAACTTTTGGTGTAGCAACCCCAGCAATGGAATGGCCTCTGTTTCATTCGATCCTGCGTTTTCATCAGCAATATCAAAGGAAAGCCCTGTGATCATCACCATAACTCCCACCGGAAAATCAAATGGTGTCTACCTTTCTGAATCCTCCAGCTCAGGATTTACGGTTATTGAGAATAATGACGGAAAGAGCAGCATAGCCTTC
>JADJGZ010000034.1 GCA_016707785.1 Bacteroidales bacterium
AGAAGGATACAGATCAATCTTCCGGTATTTCAATGAATGGCAGATGGAGATAACCCCTATAGGTTATATAACAATTTTATAACTCTTATAGGTTATAACAATAAAGTATTACCTATTGGAGTTATAAATTAAAATAAAGATATTTGTAGTAAAACAAGTACATAAAAAGGGATAAGATGCTATTACATGCAGTGGTTACAGGCGACCTGGTTAAATCGCGAAAGATATCAGCAACTGATATTCAACCTGTTATTGAGTCGTTAAAAAAAACATTCAATATTATAAATGAAAATTTGCTGGCAGGGGAAGGCAATTTCCAGATATATCGGGGTGACAGTTTTCAGGCATTTGTCCCAAAACCCGAGCTGGCCCTATCAGTGGCTATTATTTTCCGTGCCGGCCTTCGAATGTATGAGCCCTCATCATTAAGTTCAGCAAAAAGCAAAAATGGAAAAACGATCTTGCATTCCTATACTGATGCAAGGGTTGGTATTGGAATTGGTGATGTAAGTTACAAGGCTCAAAAGGCTACAGAATCGCAGGGTGAAGCATTTGTCAATTCCGGCAAAGCATTTGATGGCATGATCAACAGGAATGATTGCCTTGCAATAACTACACCCTGGAACGAAACGAATGAGGAACTGGATGTTACCTGCAAGATGGCAGATGCCCTAATAAAAAAATGGACAGCTTCAACGGCAGAAGCTGTCTACCATCATTTACTTTACGGGAAAAATCAAAAGGAACTTGCGGCCCAGTTTGCGATCACACAGCCTGGTGTGCATAAAAGACTCATGGTATATGGTAATATGGATAGTATGGAAGCCTTTATTAACCGCTTCCAGAAACTAATAATTAAGTAAAAAATGGAGTTATCAAACATTGAGTTATTATTGAGAATATTTGTTGCACATTTTCTGTCCGATTTCGTATTTCAACCCACCTCCTGGGCACAGAAAAAAGACAGCAAAGGGTTAAAATCAACAGCTTTCTGGTATCATATATCAGTTACTCTTGGTGTTTTGGCAATCATGCTGGGCGATTTTCATCTGTGGCCGGTATTTCTGCTGGTTGGTACCGGCCATATCATTACTGACGCAGTAAAACCATTGATTCGTCAAAATACTATCTGGTTGTTTTTAGCCGACCAATTCTTTCATCTGTTAATTATTACCATTGTCTGGTTAGGTTTTACCCATCAATTCCGGATTTTCTGGCTTCAGCTTTCTGAAATGGCAACCCTACATAAAAACTGGTGGATGATACTCTTTTACATTTTACTTAGTATGCCGGCATCGGTTGCCATCGGTAAAATGACCCAAAAATGGAATGATGAACTGGAAAATGAATCAACATTAACCGGGAATAAAGGCCTGAAAGATGCCGGGAAATGGATCGGTATTCTCGAAAGGGTATTGGTGTTTACTTTCATTGTGATCAATCAGTTTAGTGCGATAGGCTTTCTGATAGCAGCAAAATCGGTTTTTCGCTTCGGGGATCTCAGTAAATCATCGGATCATAAGAAAACAGAATACATTATCATTGGTACTTTATTAAGCTTTTCCTGTGCAATAGCAGCAGGTTTAATATTCAAAATGATCATTATCTGATATGACGTTTTTTACCGGTTCGCCCGGAAATAGTGCCGGGAAGTTCATAATTGCAGGCTGGTTGGAGTCAGTGGCTTAAGGCTAAACTGCGGATCTATAAACAATGAAATCAAAATACAATCAATTACACTAACCTTGAATACTGATATTCAGTAATAGTTTTTTGAAGCGTCCTGATATTAGTCGCCAAATATTTTTTTTGATTATTATTATTTATTTATCGTTTATCAATAAATATTTATTATTTTTGTCGCCTAATCTTAAAACATTATCCCTATGGCTAAAACTAACAAATTCATATTTATTGTGCTACATATAGTTGCCTGGCTCATTTTCGTTGGCTTATCTATTGAAGCCGGAGGATTGATTGTAAATTTTATTTACAGCCTGTTCAAACCCGAAGTCATCAAACACCTCTACCAGAAGCTGGACTTAAGTGAGATGTACCAACGCAGTGAGGGGGCCTATTACAGTATTTACAGCCTTATCCTGGTCATCTCATTTTTGAAGGCATACCTGTTTTATATTGTCATCATGCTCCTGCTTAAACTTGATTTGGCGAAACCCTTCAGTAACTACGTTTCAAAACAGATCTCCCTTTTAAGTTATTATACCCTTTCCATCGGGCTCATCAGTTACATCGCCCGTCAATTCTCAAGTCAATTGGAGCATCGGGGCTTTGAAATCGATATCTTAAACCAGTTCTGGGCCGATAGCCAGGCGTTTATCTTAATGGCTGCAGTGATCTATGTTATTGCAACCATTTTCGCAAAGGGAGTTGAACTACAGAATGAAAACGATTTAACCGTATAAGCCATGTCAATCATTGTAAATTTGGATGTGATGATGGCAAAGCGGAAGATCTCCCTGAATGAACTTTCGGAAAGGGTTGACCTGACATTATCGAATCTATCCATCTTAAAAACCGGAAAGGCAAAAGCCATTCGTTTTACTACCCTGGATGCTATTTGCAAAGCCCTCGACTGCCAACCGGGTGACATCCTGGAGTATGTTCACGAGGAAAAAATCACACCCTAGTTTTTCCTTTCTGCAGCATGATTCTTAGAAACCTGTCGGATGACCGGAATATTAGTTTCCTGATATGGAAATATGTCAGGCAAGGAGATCATTGATATTTTGATTTGATCTGATTCCCATCCTTAATAATGCACTCTTCAAGGTGACAAGCATAGTAACACCTTTGTGCAAAAAAACACATCTAAATATCAAAGAAAGGATTTATTTTTTGTATCAGGTTAGTCCATGATACATCTCACTGATAGTCCGTCTTTAGGACTATAGCAGGCACGATTAACATAATTCTCATTAAACATTAATTGCCTTGGGAAATCGCCTGTGGTTGTAGCAACAATAATATCAGTCCAAAAATACGCACTACTGCCAATTTCAGCGAATGATGCATCTCCCGGATTTCGTTTTCCCCCGGGAAGAGCTGTGAATCCCGTGCTATTAGTGGCTCCAGCGTTGGTTGGCTTCCAATGTTCTGTTCCTTGCTCCCTCAGTTTATACCCTCCTTCAAAATCTAAAAATGATACCAGGGTACGCCATTCGTCCTCGGTTGGAGTATGCCATCCCTGGGGACAAAGGCCTCGCGGATCTTTTGCTGCATACAGATTGTATAAACAACCATATATAGGAATGTTGTTTGTATCGTTATTGTAACAACACCATGCACCACTCTCACTATAGAACCAGTCACTATCTTTTAGAATAGGCTCCACTGGATCTCCATTACGGTAATGAGTAACCTTCAGGTTTTGTTTCAACCAAACCTGAGTACCAATATGGATTGTATCGTACTTGTTTCCATCGATATCTATTACTTTGAATACCTGAGGATCATCAGTGCTGGATTTTTCACAGCCAATGAGAAAAAGAAAAATAGCTGCAAGACAAAAAAAGTGAATAAAAGAGAATTTTTTCATGGAATATTTAGATTAATGGGGTTTCTATACATTGAATTGTGAAAGATATAAAAATATGATATTTCTAACATTAAAATATTCTTAGCCTTAAATCCACTCTACTGACAACATATGCAGACTGGACTGATCAACTGCAGTTCTTATGAAAGATAGCGCCTGTTATTATTTTGAATAACCTATTATTTCTCAACTTTTGCCAACATTATAACCTGGGTAATACGCACTTCCGGAACTTTTCTTACTCAGCTTTGTTTCTCAATATCATAAGTTATATTTCACGCTCTGTATATGCAAAAGAAAATCATCATCCTAACCATCCCCGGCATTGGAACCCAGAAAGAGGGATATGCTGAGAAACTTAAGAGCGGTATTCAGTTCTATGCTGAAGATACCAACCTGGATGGAAACTTCGAACTCATTGAATGCCGTCCCTTTGCTCATACGCATATTGATGAGAACCAGATGGATATGTACAACCGGATGGAGGAGATTCATGACCTTGGCGGGGTACTAGGTCTCAGGAAATTCGTCATGCAAGCCTTTGGTGATGCCGTTACTTTTGAGAGAAACCCGATGCATCCAAATAGTGTCTATCGGAATATTCATCACTTCCTGAAAGAAACCATTGAAGAAGCCAACCGCATTAAGAAATCCTATGATGATGCCATACTGGTGGTTGTCTGCTCCTCCATGGGAGCGCACGTGCTGTCAAGCTATATCTGGGATGCCGACCATCACCAGGGTATCTTCGAAAGGGAGCATGCAAATGCTGAAAATAACCTTGAGAACCTGCGATACATGGTAACTGTTGGCTGCAATATTCCTCTTTTCGTTTCAGGCTATCCAGAAAACCAAATTATTCCTTTTAAAGTGCGAAATCCCCGGTTTGAATGGGATAATTATTTTGACAAAAATGATGTTTTAGGATGGCCATTGCAGCCTCTGAGTGCCGGTTACCAGACAATGGTTCGGGATCATGAGATCAATACCGGCTTATCTGTTGGGTCGCATGTAAGATACCTCGGGCATAAAAACTTTACGAAACCTTTTACTGAGAAACTCATCAAGCTTACAGAGGATCTTCACTGTGGTTTTATTCCTTTTTTTTTTTCTGAGGTTTTTTGGTTTTTTTCTTTTTTTTACTTTTTGTTGGGTCCCTTTTTCTGTTTGTGTTCCCTCTGTCGGTTTTTCCCCCTCAAATTCCTCCCCCCCCTAAATAACAAAAAACAATTCCAATTCCCTTCCTTTCTTCAAAGTGTTTTCTCTTTCCCTTTTTTCTTTTTTCCTCTTTTCGCTTCGGGGGCCTTAGTTTCCCCCCCCGCTTCCCTTTCCTTTTTTATTGGTCCCCGCCTGTTGGTCGGGTTTTTTTTCCCCCCCCCCCGGTCCCCGTACTTACCTTTCTTTCCCCTCCCCCCTCCCCCTTCTTTGAAGAGACAAATCGGCCTAGGTTTCTCTTTGGGGTTTCCCCCCCTTACCTATCTTTCTTTCTTTTCTCTTAAACCCCCCCCGTTACTCTCTTGGGGGCCTTGGTTTCTCCCTTTTTTTTTTCCCCCCCCCCCCAACCCCTTTTTTAAAATGGGCCAGTTTCCTCTTTTTTCTTTTAGGGCGGTTTCCTAAAAACTTTCCCGGCCCCTTTTTTTTTCTGTTGTTTTCTTTCTTCCCTTTCCCCCCTTTTTTTTTAAGAACTTCCAAATTCTTCTTTTTGGGTGCCCTCTTCCTCGCCTTCTGTTTGGTTTTGGTCGTAGGGCGGTGTGTTCCCTTTCCCCCTTTTCCCTTCCCCACTTTTCCCAAAAGTTTCTTTCCCGTTTGGGTCTGGGCCGGTGTTTCCCCCCCCCCCTCCCCCCCCCCCCCCTCCCCTTGTCCCCCGGGGGGGGTTTAGGGGCCCCCCCCTGTGTCCGTTTTTTCCGGGGGGCCGGGGGGGCGGTAGAATATTTCGGCTTATTGATTTTGTACACGATTGAATTGTGCATAATTACAAATCTATCAGTTTCCATCCGCGTAACAATCCGTCCGCCAGCCGGCGGATTCGCGTTCCATTTGCCGAGCCTGTTTGAGTGAGGAGTGCTGGGTGCTGAGTGCTGGGTGCTGGGTGCTGAGTGCTGAGTGCTGGGTGCTGGGTGCTGGGTGCTGAGTGCTGGGTGCTGGGAGCCTTCGGCTCTGAGTGATGGGGATTCAGTATTTAGGGTTTTTCATTTTTCATTTTTCATTTTTCATTTTTCATTTTTCATTTTTCATTTTTCATTTTCATGCTTATTTTCATTTTCATTTTGGATTTTACATTTTGCATTTCCCATTTTACATTTTCCCTTAACTTTACTCCATAATCCCACACTTCTCTTCTATTCAATTATTCCAACCTTTCAATGAAAAATCTTCTTTTAGTAGCCTTCCTTTGTCTTTCCATTGCCGGTTGTGCCCAGCAACCCCCTCCCCGACTCATCATCAGGGCCGATGACATGGGATCCAGCCATTCTGCCAATCTTGCCTGCATCGAAACCGCCAGGAAAGGCATTGTTACCACAATAGAAGTGATGGCGGTTACTCCCTGGTTCCCCGAAGCCGTAACCTTGCTTGCAGAAAATCCGGATATTGAAGTCGGACTTCACCTTACCCTTACCAGCGAATGGGACCTGGTAAAATGGGGACCGCTCACTGACTGCCCTAATCTCAGGGATAAGAACGGGTATTTCTTCCCCCGCTTAAAGGCAAATACATATTACCCCGGCCAATCCGTGGCAGAACAGCCTTGGACCCTTGCAGAAATTGAGAAAGAATTCAGGGCACAGATTGAACTGGCTCTCAGGAATATCCCACAACTTAGTCATCTTACAGGACATATGGGTTCCATCGGTCTGAATAAGGAGGTGGCTGAAATGACCTTACGACTCGCCAGGGAATATCATCTCAGCCTGGTTGATGATAACCCCGAAACCAATTATGATATTATTGACTCAGGATATCCCGGAACGCATCATTCCTATACCGAAAAGGAAGCATCATTCCTAAGTCTTCTCGATGGGATGGAAGCCGGTAAAACTTATTGTTTCCTTGAGCATCCGGCTTACGACAATGCAGAAATGCAGGGCATACATCACAAAGGATATGAAAATGTAGCTTCTGATCGTCAAGGGGTTACCGATCTTTTTACTTCTGAAAAAGTCAGCACTGCCATCAAACAGAAAGGCATTCAGTTAGTAGGATTTAATGAGGTAGTAAATGCACTTCCCCGGAGCACTCCCCAGGCAGAAAATATGAACCCCACTGCCATAACAAAATACCTGGAAGCCGTGAAGACCCAGAAACAGGAACTTCATAGCCTCATGGTATTAAGGCATGGGAAAGTGGTAGCTGAGCATTGGTTTGGTGAACATTCGGCACAAAAGAAGCATGTGATGTGGTCGGTTAGTAAATCATTTACTTCAGCAGCTATAGGATTTGCCGTAAATGAGAAAAAACTAAAAGTTTCGGATAAGGTAATCTCCTTTTTCCCGGATGATTTGCCTGCTGTAATGACACCAAATCTTGAAAATCTTGAAATCAGGCATCTCCTGACGATGACTACCGGACATGCAACAGAACCCGCAGTTGATACATTACCCGGGAATGAGAATTGGGTCAGGGTTTTCCTGGGGACGCCCCTTGCTTATGAACCCGGAACTTATTACACTTATAACAGTATCGCTACTTATATGCTTTCAGCTATCATAAAAAAGGTTTCAGGAGAAGACTTGCTGGATTACCTGTACCCAAGGCTTTTCAGACCATTGGGAATTACAGGTGCAACCTGGGACAAATCACCACAGGGTATTGCATTAGGAGGTTGGGGTTTGTCGCTCAGGACAGAAGATATGGCAAAATTCGGACAATTCATGCTCCAGAAAGGGGCCTGGAAAGGTGAGCAACTCCTGCCTGAAGCCTGGTTTGAAGAAGCCACCCGCTCATACAACAACCAGGGGCCTGCCTGGGCCAAAACAGCGAAAGTAAAAGATAGCGACTGGCTGCAAGGCTATGGTTATCAACTCTGGCGGTGCAGGCATAATGCCTACAGGGCTGATGGAATGGTCGGACAGTTTATTATTGTTATCCCTGACAAAGATGCCGTAGTTGTAACAACAGCCAATATCCCGGATATGCAGGCAGAGATTAACCTGATTTGGAAGTATATTTTACCCGCTTTTAAATAACATGAGAAGCTATTCGAGTTACAAAGTCCTGTTCACTGATATAAGGTTCTGGATCTTGATTTTCTTTCTGATCCGTTTGATTGGAATCACAAATCCACCACTGGAGATTGGACATAACTGGAGACAATGTCTCACCAATATGGTAGCCAGGAATTTCCTGGAAACAGATGCCAATATACTATATCCAAGGATAGATATGGGTGGCAATCGAACAGGGATCATAGGTACAGAATTTCCCTTATTTAACTACCTCATCTACCTGGTTTCACTGCTTTTCGACTATACTCACTGGTATGGCAGGCTTATAAACCTGGTAGTTTCAAGTATTGGAATTTATTACTTCAGCAAACTGGTAGAATTGTTAACTGACAAAAAAACAGCCCTGTATTCAGGAATTATTTTGTTATCCTCCATCTGGTTTGCTTTTTCAAGGAAAATAATGCCTGATACTTTCAGTGTTGCCCTCGTCATCATCGGGCTTTATGCTGGATTCCAGTTTCTTCTGACAGGAAAAGCCCGGAGCCTTATTTTTTACTTCTTTTTTATCACACTGGGTATGTTATGCAAGATCCCGGCATTAAGCCTGGTTTCTGTCGTTGGTTTAGTACTGATTATCAAGCAGATAGAAATAACCAGAAAGATTCTCATTGTATCTGTCACAGCCTTAAGTGTCCTGGTAGTCAGCAGTTGGTATTTCTATTGGGTTCCCTACCTGGTAGATACCTATCGATACCAGTTATATTTTCCGAAAGGGTTTGCAGAAGGGTTTATGGAAATAACCCCGTTAATCCCTGAATTCCTTGAGAAGTTCTATTTCAGTTCCCTGAATTCTTACATAGCTTTCGGATTTTTCCTGGCAGGAATATTCTTTCTTATCCGGAAAAACAACCTTTTACTAAATTCAGGCTTACTGGTGATTACCGGCATCTTCCTCGTTTTTACTTTGAAAACTGGTTCCGTATTTCCATTACATAACTATTATATTATTCCGTTTACTCCAATTATGGCTTTCATAGCAGGATTCGGACTAAAACAAATTCCAGGCAAATTCGGCATATTTATACTCCTCCTTATAGCCATTGAAGGGATTGCCAACCAGCAACATGACTTCTTTATCAATAAAAAGGAAACTTACAAACCCGGACTGGAACAAATCGTCCAAAAGCATATTCCGGAGCAACAAAAAATCCTGATCAATGGCGGTCCTTCTCCCCAGGAAATTTACTTCGCTCACAGGAAAGGCTGGACCTCAGATAACTCCATCCTGTCCGTACCAAAACTTGATAGTTTGGCAAAGTTGGGTGCAGCTTTCCTGGTGATAAATAAACATACCTATCCTGATCATTTTGGATACTACCCTTTGATATTTGATGATAACGACTACTCCATTTACCGCTTGAAGAAAAATAATTAATGCGAAATTGATGATATTTTTAAATTCGAAAAATTCTCGCACCAAATAATTTTCTTCCCCTGATACTGATATTCGAATAAATTGTAAATTCCGTTAATTTTTATGAATTATTGTCAAGTCGCTTCAGATTTATGCAATGCTATAATTCCGAAAATCAGAAATACCTATGAACAAGTCAAGGTCCTTTTTAGTTTAAATGACCATAATTTGTTCTACTCTTTCTGCTTGTCATACTAATTTCCTACTTATTTCAACCTTATACTTCATCCTGCATATTATTTCAATCATTAAAACCCTTACCAATGAAAAACAAAATTTTAGTTATCATTCTGCTTATGGGCTTTACAGCTCATAATGCCATCAGCCAGGTAGAAATCAAGTATTTCAAAGGCCAGAAACAAACCATGGAATTCGATTTCTTCCAGGGACCTGATGCTGCTGATTTCGGTACAACCTTCAAAGGATTCGGAAGCCTTGGAAATACTTTCGAAAAATCGATGATTTCCATTGATGGGAAGTATCTTGGTTTGTTTGCCAATCTAGGTTATTCCATTCGTTATTATCGTTTCCAGGAAAACCTGAAATTCAGCCTAAACGAAGGTGTCACCAACTATGAGATCGTGAAAAACCCGGATTATGAATTCACTAATAAATTCTTCAGCTGGAGTAAAAACAAGATGGTGATTGGATACCTGCTTGTACCGGTTGGAATTGACATTAAAACAAAATATGCAGATGTGAGGTTACAGGCTTCTTATACCCGCTACATTGCAGGTAAGCATAAAGTTAAATATGTTGATCCGGATGATGAATTTGAACAGCGCGGAAAAGTATTCCTTGGCTTCCTGGTGGCAGATGAGAAAGAAAAATACAAAACCCCGAATAGTGACTTTAAGGAATTCAACCTGAATAAAAACAATGTGACAGCTGCTTTTGAAATCATCCCAAAGAAAGAAGGAAAACGCATGTTTGGAATTGGTTTCCGGTATGATGTCCTGCCACTGTTTGTGGATGGGAAAGGTCCTGAAATTCATGAAGTAGCCATTTATCTTACATCGTATTAAAAGAAAAAATCCTTCATCAACCTATTTTTGTTCCTTTTACGAAATCGAATATGAGGATTTGTGTCAGCTTATTTTTTGTCAGTGCCTTGGTATTTGCATCCAAGGCTTATAGCCAGCCAGACTGGAAAAAGTATGAGTATCCTGACCAGAAATTCAACATCAGTTTTCCGCAAGTGCCTGAATTCGAGATAGACACCTCGGATTTCAACGGCAGTTTTCTGTATGATTATTTTTGGGGAACAAGCATAGATGATGAAAATCAGCCAAATACCTATTACAGTGTAGGACTGATCTCCTATCCGCCTGAATACATACATTCAGATTCAGCACTAGACTTAGTTGAAGGATTCATCAATTCTTCTCAAACCAGTTTGGAAGAAGATGAAGACTATATAAAAATTTATTCCCAACTCATTGAATTTAAAGGATATCCAGGCAAGATTTTCAGATGGAAAAATAAATCATCTGATGCTTGCCTGGAATTCCGGGTATTCCTGGTGCAAAACCACCTTTTTGAATTGATTTTGGTTACACGGGCTGGAAGCTATTTCAACAAGGAGGGCACAAATTTCTTTAATTCATTTGAGTTAAACGGCTTAGAAGATGGGACGTTTATTGTACCCATGGTTGAAGCAAATAACCGACTGAAAATTGACTTCCCTGGAACTGCCACAACACAAAACCAACTTGTAGATTCCCCATATGGTAAGCTGAATCTCGATATGAAAATTTATGAACCGAAAGACGAATCAGATGTGATGGTTTACATATCCATGGAAACAATCTACCCCGAAGGATCCATCAATCCCTCTGATTCCTACGATTTGAATTCATTCTATAAAAGTTCCATTGACGGTTCCATGGCATCTGTGAATGCCCAGCTCATATCAATAACTGATATTGAATATAAAGGCCATCCTGGCAAGGAATATCGATGTTATTACGGCGATGGTATTGCTTTAATGAATTATCGATTGTTTTATATTGATGATCATTTTTACACATTTGGTGTAATAACAACTCCTAAGAAAGAAGGAAATAAAACTGCTAAAAGATTTTTGAATTCTTTCTCGATCAACGATTAGCTAAGAAAAATAGTAAGACTCAATTGAAGTCTAATCCAGAACTTCCAGTGATACCTTTTCCACTTTGGTCAAATCCTTTTCATAGAAAAAAGAACCGGCAAAGAATAAAGCAGCGGCAACCATCAATGCAATAGGCAGCAGGCTGAAAGCTGTCTGGATATTATATGCATCAGAAATGGCACCCATTACGATTGGACCCATTGAAGCGCCCAAAAGGTTCTGTATGACTACTGCAATGGCATAGGAAATGGCTCTCATCCCGGCATGCACTACATCCTGGGTTACGGCAGCTGCGGCTGAAATAAAAGCTGTTACTGATATACCTACAGAAAGTAGTATCATGTACTGCATTTCTCCTGAAAATACACTAAAAGCCAGGAACATCAGGCAGGCGGATAATAAAGTGGTAATAGTTGGTAACAGGAGCCTTGCATTTACCCGTGATTTCCTCCATCGGTCGGTGATATACCCTCCAAGTGGTGCACCAATGATGGCCACCAGTAAGACAGCACTTGACATTAAACCTGCTTTGCTTTCAGGAATCCCCTGTACCCTGTGGAAATAGGTTGGCAACCAGGTAAGCAATGAAGTTGTTGTGAATACTACACCCGCCATTCCGAAATAGGTGAACATCAGGGAAGGTTTTTGAATAAATTCAATGAACATATCCCGAATGGACATTTTTACTTTCTTATGTTCAGGAGTATTAGATTCCTCCTTTACAAGGCTGATTGTTTTGTAGTCTTTTACAAAGAAGAAAAGGATTGCAATAAAAAGTCCTGGTATCGCTACAATCCCAAGCGCATGTCTCCAACCCCATTGGGTGGCGATGATACCTCCGACAGCTACACCTATAGCACTTCCCAAAGGGATGGATGCATTCCATAGTCCCATCATCCATGAACGTTTTTCGACAGGGTACAAGGCTGAGATCATAGCTGATCCTCCCGGGGCATAACCGGCTTCACCCACACCAATCACTGAGCGAGCATAAAAGAGATGCCTGAAATTCAGGGAGAAGGCACCCAATCCTGTGGCCACACTCCACACCAGAGCCATCATTCCGATGGTTTTGCGCCGACTCCAACGGTCGACAAGAATAGATATGGGAAAGGTAAAAAGTACAATAGACCAATAAACAGCCGATACCAACATCCCACATTGAGTATCAGTCAGACCCCAGTCAGTTTTCAGAAAAGGAAACAAGGAAGTGATTACCATCCTGTCGACATAATCAAACATGTACAGCAGGAATAACAGGGCGAAAATATAATTTGTGTACTTTCGGGTAAAAAGGTAACCTCCAGGAACAATTTTGTCTTTCATAGCATTACTTTTTGATGCTTAATATGTGACCTATTGCTGCAATTTCTCATGCCTTTATCTTACGAAAATATCTTAATTTTTTAATATTTCCAATTCTGAAGAAATTTTGACCTGAATATTCTTGTAAGTAAAGGCTTACCTTTGTTTTTTTGAATCCATTAAAAACCAATTCAACATGGAATTTCATCTGGAAAACCAGGAGTTCATAGAACTGATCAAACTGCTAAAACTCATGGGACTGGTAGATTCAGGGAGTGAAGCAAAATTGGTTGTGGAGATGGGAAAGGTAAAAGTCAATGAGCAGGTAGAATTCCGCAAGAGAAACAAGATCAGAAGCGGTGACAAAGTGGAATATGCTGGTAATACTATTGTTGTGAAATGAGTGCTGGGTGCTGAGTGCTGAGTGCCCCGAAGGGGAGCCTTGGGCTGTGAGTTTTAGATTTCGGATATCTAATTGCGGATTGCGGATTTGGCAGGCTTCAAAATGTTAAATATTGAACACAAAACTCTAAATCAATAAGTTAGAATTTACTTTTTCATTTAATATTTAGTGTTGATTATTTGTTATTCCTTTTTGCCCACAAGATCGAAAATGGTTGACTGATTTGGATTCCAATAGCCTGGCCAGGTGCTGAGTGCTGGCCGGGTGCCCCGATGAGGAGCCTTGGGCTGTGAGTTTTAGATTTCGGATATCTAATTGCGGATTGCGGATTTGGCAGGCTTCAAAATGTTAAATATTGAACACAAACTCAAATCAATAAGTTAGAATTTACTTTTCATTTAATTTTAGTGTTGATTATTTGTTATTCCTTTTGCCCACAAGATCGAAAAATGGTTGACTGATTTGGATTCCAATAGGCCCAGGTGCTGAGTGCTGTGTGCTGGTGCTGAGGGGAGCCTTTGGCTCTGGCTGGAAAAAGATCCAAGATTTATCCACCATCTGGCGGACCAAGTTCCAAGCCGCCTGACCGAATGGAAAAAATCATATTGAGAGTATAGCTTTCAGTCGGGCAGGTCCCTAAGATCCAAAATCCAACATTAAACATCAGACATCAAACATTAGACATCCGACATCCCCAATCCGCAATCCGCAATCCGCAATTAACATCCCAAATTAGACATCCAACATCAAACTCCGACATCAAACCAGACATCAAACATCAGACATCCGACATCCCACATCATTAGACATCAAACTTATTCCCCATTCCCTTGTTTTAAGAGCAGACAGATCAACACTATGGATCGTAAGAACTTCCTTAAAACGCTGGCCATTATTCCTTTTGCAGGATATACTATGAAATTAAGTCAATTTGATACATTCACAAATTCCCTGAATTCGACTGATACCATGCCATTGCTTTTTGCCGGGCATGGAAGTCCAATGAATGCCATCGAGCAAAATGAATTCACTGAAAAATGGGCAGAATTAGGTAATACCCTACCTGTCCCTAGAGCCATCCTTTGTATATCAGCACATTGGGAGACTCAGGGTACTTATATTACCGCCATGGAAAAGCCAAGGACAATTCATGATTTTGGTGGGTTTCCTGAAGAATTGTTTGCTGTGGAATATCCCGCTCCCGGTGATCCAAGGCTGGCATCAGAAACAGCTTCGTTATTTGAAGATAACAAAGCCGGATTAGACTTAAAATGGGGACTGGACCATGGAACATGGAGTGTAGTTAAAAATATGTACCCTGAAGCGAATGTTCCCGTTATCCAGATGAGCCTTGATTATACAAAATCTCCTGCGGAACATTATCAGTTGGCAAGGCAAATATCTGTTCTCAGGAAAAAAGGAATTCTTATTATGGGTAGTGGAAATATGGTGCATAATTTGGGGATGCTTGACTGGCAACATCCTGACTCAGGAAGCGATTGGGCCCTTGAAGCAAATGATCTCTTTAAAACTTTAATTCTTGAGAATGGTGATCATAAACTTATTGATTATCGAAGTTTAGGTAAAGCTGTTCAATTGGCGGTGCCTTCTCCCGAACATTACCTGCCCCTTCTTTATATACTGGGGCTGAAAGACACCAATGACCGGATCAGTTTCTTCAATGATAAGGCAGTAATGGGTTCCTTGACCATGACTTCATTACAAATTGAAAATAGATAAATCCACTGATTTTCAGTATAGTAAGTTAAATTACATTGAACATGCTCAATACTTCAGAGGTCTTTTCTTGATCATTCCTCCTTTAGTATCCTTCAAGCTTGTGGTAACAACAAATGCATTTGGGTCAATCTTTTCAATTGCAGTATTTAATTTATTCAATTCCAATCGGGTAACCACAGTATAAATAATCTCCGTATCCCTGGTCTCCCCAAGTTTCCCATACCCTCTTTTTCCATTGTAAACAGTGACTCCTTTACCCATTTGTTCAATAATCATAATCCTGATCTCCTCACTATGGGCAGTTACAATGGTAACCCCATGGTATTCTTCAATTCCTTCGATAATAAAATCCAATGTCTTGGAAGCAGCCAGGTAGGTGAGTAAAGAATAAAGGGCAATTTCAACTGACAACAGCCAGGCTGCAACTGAAAATATTAAAACATTGACAATAAGGATGATATCTCCAACTGTAGCACCTACTTTTTTACTGATATAGATAGCAAATATTTCTGTACCATCAATCACAGCGCCTCCCCGGATGGACAGACCAATTCCAGCGCCGAGGAAAAATCCTCCAAAAACAGCAACTAAAAGGTTGTCTTTCGTCACATCCGGGAAACTGACGGTTGCAACAACCAATGCCAACCCCATGATAGCAATTCCAGTTTTTATTACAAAGCTCTTCCCAAGGATATGATAGCCTAATACGATAAAAGGGAGATTAACGATGAAAATCAGCAGGTATAAAGGAACGGGACTTAAAGCTGAAATTAGCAATGAAATCCCCATCGCTCCACCATCAATAAAATTATTCGTCAGCAGGAAGCCTTTCAATCCAAAGGCTGCAGAGAAAATCCCAAGCGTTACCAGGATAATATCCTTAATAGCCCTGAAAATGGTGATTCTAAGAACACGGTATCCTTTCGCAAGGGCAAAACTTGAATAAACCCCGGAAGTTTCACTTTCAGATTTCTTTTTGTTCCGGAGTACAGATTGGATGACTATTTGAGTCCAAAGAGGATTCATAGGCTTTAGTCTTGATTAAATGCAGAGATAAAGTTAAACCTTAATGATCTTAAAAAACTCCATTTTCGATCCGTATATTGTTAAAATATACATACCTGCAGGAAAAGATCGGAGTGAAAGTTTTGTGAATTCATTCCTGATTTTTCCACGGGTCAATGATTTGCCGGAGGTTGATAACAAACGATAATCCTTTCCGATCATACGGGACTCACAGACAATAAAGACTTTATCACCGGTTAAATTGGGATAAACCGTAAAAGGTGCTGCCATTTCATTCTCAGGATACCCGGAATTTAAATGCTGAAGGTAATACCCTAAATATGCACTCAGGTCAAGGGTATGCAAAGCCTGTGGGATGGTCATAACCGGTGGCTGAGAAAATCGTTCATTCGTGATATAATACTTCAATCCGTTCTGACCAGCAATTCCTTCTACCTGGTGGAACGGAAGGTTCAGTCCAAGCTTCCTCTTGTTTCCTCCAAAAAATTGATCACCCTGAAAGTCATACAGCAAGTACACGAAAGGTTGCAGCAATGAACTATACCCGCATAAAACAACCAGGTTCTTATCTTCCAGGTAGGTTGACCCGGTTATCAGACCACCCACATTCGCACTTTCCCTGAACCGGGCAGTATAACTTCCGGCTTCCTTAGGCAAAACATAAATACTCGTTTGATTATCAAGCCATTGCTTTGTAAAAAGGTAAATGCTATCTGATGAAACAATCATCGCTTCACAATCAAAATTAGTATTATTGAGTCCGGTTGGCAGAAAATTTACCTGGTTAGAATAGGAAAAATTGATGGTTTCTATTTCTGTTGTCCCGGAAATTAGTGAAGCCTTGCTAATCTTATGAATTTTCAGGTCGGTCCGGTTACCATTCTGATTGTTACCAAAGTCCCCGATATAGAAATAATCAACATCCTGGCTAAGTTCTTCCCAATCGATATTACTTAGACCAACAAGCGGATATTCACCCATGATTGAGGCATTGAGCGTATCCAGGCAATATAACCTGATGTCTGAATTGTCATTGTGAGTCCAAAGGCAGTCATTCCAATCACTTAAACCCGAACTTTCTGAAAGGCTGGAAGAAAGGTCAATAGTTACTGTAGCCATAACAGAGGCTGAAGCATACAGGCAACTTCCATCATTTTGGGTGGCATTCGGATTATAATTGTTAGCAAGTGGATCTGTGCACCCGAGGACCTGGGCCTGTATCCTTACAGAAGAGAATAACAGCAAAGGCATCATCAATGCGTATAAAATGCTCAAACTGTATATTTTCATGGTCATGAAAGAGATTTCAATAGTTTCTAT
>JADJGZ010000035.1 GCA_016707785.1 Bacteroidales bacterium
AAACAGGTATTCATGGGGCAAATTTTGTAGGCGCCATCATTTCTCCAAATTCCATTAATTCTGCATGGGTCAAAAAGGAACTTGAAATCGCAATGACGCATGAAAAGTATCTTAATAAAACTAAAGTAATTGCAATAATCTGTGAAAAGTGTGAATTGCCAGAGTTTTTACAAAATCGATTAAATGTAGATTTTACAGACTCTCTAAAATTTCAGTTTGCATTTGAGAAATTAATAACAGCAATTATTGAAAAAGCTCCTCCAGTGTTATTTTCAGCTAGAGAAGCCCTTATCGAATTAAAAGGTAAAACAAGAGGAGTCGGAAATCTTGTTGGGATTAGCCAGCAAGGAATTAACCAACAATATATTAACTTAAATAATCGTGGTAACTGGAATTCTGCAGACGCAAAAACTGGAAGAAGCAGAACCTGGATTGCAGAATATTTTAATTATAATACTCTCAAATATAATTCTTTTGGTTTTTGTGACGGTCAAATTACTGAATATCCAATTTTAACTGTTCCAAAAGAACATTCCCAAAAGATTCAAGTAGTAAATTTTGTTGTTATTGATTCAGTAGATTATAAACAAAGCTATTAACTATTTTAATAAGCAAAACCCTAATCTAAGTTCATACAAAGATATCATTATACTGACAAGGATGTTTTTTGATAATAAATCAAAAGCTTTCATATGGAAAATAATGTTTTATGATATTGTATTTGTTGAGTGTATTTATGCTTCAGATTTTTCTGCTAAAACTGGAGAACTACTTTTTGAACATTACGTGAGAGTATAGGAGTTAGAAGAACAAAATAAATCTTATAATTTTAACAGTTCTGAAGATTCTAATTCATATGATATTTGGAAATATTTTAATGACAATATCCCAAATCTAAAATCAGTTATAATTAATGCTGCCGCCAATGCAAAAAGTAAAATTATTGGCGATATTAACCGACTGTGATGATTAACAAAAATAAAATAATCATTAACCAACATTAATAAGAAAATATGAAAAGTAATGTTACAATGACTCTTGCATTAGTGAACGGGATTGGAAATGTATTAACAGTAATTTCAATTCTTTGTTTCGTAATTTTCTTAATCCTCTGCTTTGTTTCGGGTTCTAGATTGGAGAAAGAATTATTTAATATAGTAGTATTGGTATTGTTGCTTTCTGGTTAATTGCACGAATTTGTAAAATAGTAATTCACAGTTCAGAAGGTTGATCTCTTCGCACAATTGAACTATCGAAACGAAATCAAAAAAAGCTACAACATGAATTCCTAAGGGCTGAATCTGAATGAGTGATATTTTCAATCCTATAATCCATTTTAGGAAAAAGTGTTAGTTCCTAGCCATCTCCATCGAAACAAAACATCCTTTCAACTTGTTGTAAACAATACTTTTTTTCCCTCATTTTGTACAGAGCTAATCTTGTTGGCTTCATTTGAATGTTCTGGTATTAAAGGACAAATCAGCATACATGACCACCGAATCATATAAAATCGCAGCACAAATCATGAAACCTCAGAAAGAACTTTCAGCAACAGAGCGTACTCAACTGCTCAATACATTAAAAGTCCGCTTTGCCAAAAACATGAAACGCCATACAGGGTTTGAATGGGACAAAGTAATAACGAGGCTGGAATCCCATGAAGACAAATTATGGTCGCTTTACCAAATGGAAATGACTGGGGGAGAGCCTGATGTTGTTGGGTTTGATGCAGCCACCGGGGAATTTGTATTTTATGATTGTGCCGTGGAAAGTCCGAAAGGCCGGCGGTCTCTTTGTTATGATTATGAAGCATTAGAATCGAGGAAGGAGTTCAAGCCAGAGGATTCTGCAATGGAAATGGCTGCAGCTATGGGTATTGAGTTATTAACGGAAGAGCAATACAGGTACCTTCAGCAACTGGGTAATTTCGATATGAAAACATCCAGTTGGGTCAAGACAACCGATGGAGTTCGTGAACTTGGGGGTGCTTTCTTTTGTGATTACCGCTACGGACAAGTATTCCTGTATCACAATGGGGCCTCGTCCTATTACGCTGCCAGGGGATTTCGTGGCATGCTGAAGGTGTAAAGCCGATGCTAAAACGAATTTGTTGAGAAATTACTTCAATTCATCAAACCAGAGTATCGTACTGATCCCCCATGGTATGAGCCCGCTATCATGTGTAGCCGCCGGAATGGGGATGAGTGTTACCTTTGAGGGACTCACACCAAGATCCACAAACTGGTTATAAATGATATCCGATTGTTCAGGTGGCACATTTTTATCAGCAGTTCCATGGTAAAAACGGATTGTAGCAGCCGGATTCCAGGCTTGCAGACTATTGTTAGTCATACTGGCCCTTAAGGAAGCAAACTCAGAGGAGGTCGCGAGTTCCAGCCGCAGGGCATCGGTAACAAGGCTGGCAATGGTATCTGTGAGTTGCTCATTAACCTCTGAGTTGGTATAATTTCCATTAAAGATCTCTGGTATACGGGTATTAAATGGCTCTTTAAAGAAGGCTGAAAGGGGTTGGGTAAGTTCACCCGATTCAATCCTGGAATAAATAAAATATGGCAGGTAAAGTGGTCCGGGATAGATTTCCTTGGCCAGCACATACTCCGACATTTCTTTAATATCATAGGCTCCGGCTCCACAGGAAGCAGCTGTAACCGTCATTTTATCTGTATAGTTCACTTCTGCTTCTTTTAATGCAGCCAGTGTGGCCCATCCTCCTTGAGAATATCCCATCAGGAAATGTTTTCCATTACTTTCTGCTTTCACACTCTTATCCTTTACCAGTTCCTGGGTTGCCAGTATCATATCCATCACCACCTGGTTACTGGAGACTTTGTCATAATAAGGGTGCAAAAGATCACTGCTACTGCCGAAACCGAGGTAGTCGGGGATACATACCACATACCCATGGCTGGCCATCAATTCGAGCAGGGTATAAAGGGGATCCGAAGGATTAACAGATGGGGCATTTAGTTTAAAAGTATTGGTCCCATTCTGGAAGCTGAGAATCGGGAAACTCTCCCCTGAAGCAGGTACACTAACCAATCCGGAAGCTATTACCTCAGCCCCTTTATATTGAGTTTTATAGGTAATCTTGTAGAGGTCAACTCCGTATTCAACATCAGAAACCAGGGTGTCAATGCCGGGGTAAACTGAATTCATCGAACCCAGCAATACCCTGATAAAAGGAGCGCTGTAATTATTCAACTTTTCGAAATCAACCAGGTAAACGGTTTCAGAAGGGGTTGCTTCTTCCTCTTTTTGACAGCCAGAATAGACAATAATGATTGAGAATACTATAAGATAGATGCTCACCCGAAACCATTTTCCGGTGATATTCAGATTATTACAAGAGTTCATAGAGTTTCCGGATAAGTTAAGATATATGATTTATAAAGGGATTCCAGTATTTGCAACCTAATCTTTAAAGAAAACAAAAGTAGTTACGGATTGTTTTTATTGATAAAGGTAAACATATTATGCGGGAGCATTCATAAATTGCAACATACTGCCTTGTCCCGGACAAAAAACAATTTTTTATCAAGGCTATCGTTATAGTCAAAACCATTGAACAATTTACAGGGTTTATTAAAGAAAGCCCTGCCTATTGCTAAACCTCAATAAAACAAATATGAAACGACAGAGAAACTTCATTTTACTCGCTATTCTTTTTGCAATGACTCTTGGAATTCTGTCCACAACAGGTTGCAAGAAGGACGAAGATCCTCCAACAACTCCCGCCATCCCGCCACAAGCTGGATTCGTAATGAATTTCAATGATTTTTCCAGTGCCGGTGATACATTAAAATCAACAGCTCAAACTGATACTTATCTCAATTGGGGCTATTCCTATTTGAATGTAGCCATCTGGAATTCAGTTCTAACCGTTGGGTTAGCGATCCCGGTTGCATCCTTTGCTGAAGCATTCAACCACGAAGCTATCTATCATCCGGATAATAATAACTGGACCTGGTCCTACAATTTCAATGTCGGCTTCACTGCCTATGAAGCAGAATTAACAGGAGCTTATGTTGCTGATAGTACCTCCTGGGAAATGAGAATTACCAAAGCCGGCGAATATGCTGACTTCCTTTGGTATACCGGAAAAGCATCTGTTACTCAAACCGGTGGATACTGGATCTTAAAAGAGAACCCTCAAACCCCGGGAAACCTTCTTCGCATCGACTGGAATAAGTATACGGATGGAACCTCTGATATTAAATACACGAACATTAAGTCCAATATTCCGGAGAATGGCTCCTATATCTATTATGGATCTACTCTTGATGTATTCAACAGGTTCTATCAAATTTACCATAAGAACCTGAATAATACCACCACCATTGAATGGAGTTCAACCCTCAAAAACGGGCATGTAAAAGATCCTGCTCATTTTAATGACATCAGTTGGCATTGTTGGGATTATACACTCCAGGATGTCATCTGTCCCTGATCACCAAATAGTTAAGTAAATATCAAAAGAACTCCCCGGAATGTCTTCAGCTTAGGTTGAAGATTTCCGGGGAGTTTGCTTAAGAGTATTATTATTCGTTTCTGCGATGTTTGTGGTCTTCCAGTTAGTTCACGGTCACCAGCAGTTTTAACAGTGTACTGTCATCCCTGGCGGAACTACCTCTCTTTGATTGCCGGCTTATATCAGTAAGCAATCCAAGATTCCTGATCTGGCCCTGTATCTCATCGGGCAATGACTGTTCGGCCAATTCTACTGGTTTTATTTTATGGGGATTCCTCTCCTTTATTGTTGTATAGTCATTGCTATCTGAGGCAATAGCATCCTCCTTAAGACGCTCAACATAAACTGTATCTGTAATGGTAACTGTTCTAACTTCCACTTTGCCAGACTGGTTCATTCTAAGTAAAAAGGCAAAAGCAATCAGAATTAGGACTATTGCAGCAGGCAAAGCCACAGCCAGCCTGATTTTATATTGCAGGAAATTATACAAAGCACCGGTTTTGACAGGTTGCTTATGGCCATGGACCTGGTGAAACCGCGAAACCAGCTGTTCCCTGATACCAGGAATGGCTTTCAGCACTTCGGATTCCCGGGCAAAAATCTTGCGGGAAGAATGTATCATTGTTTTCAATTCGTCATAAGTAGCTTCCCCGAAATGATCTTTCACCCAAAGCTGATCTTCGGTGCTTAGCTGAGCAAAATCACTGGTCTCAAGAAGTTCCTGGAGCCTGGCAATAGCTTTCTGATCTGGTGTTTCCATCTTATCTAATTTTTATTCGGGTCAAAGATACTTAGGGTGGCTGCCAAGGAACGGGTAGCATAGAAAAGGCGGGATTTTACCGTTCCCTCGGGGCAGTCGATCAATGTAGCGATTTCTTTAACGGGAAGGTCCTGCTGATATCGGAGCAGGAATACCAACCTATGAATCTCCTCCATCTTATTAAGTGCATCAGAAAGCTGAGTTTCGAAGGATTGTAAGTCAATTGACAGTTCTGTAAGTTCTGGCATTGCCTCCTGTTTGATTTCATTCAATTTTTCAATGGAGTAGGATTCCCTGACATTCTGTCGCCTGTATTCATTTTTGCAAAGGTTATAGGCTACATTGAAAACCCAGGTATCGAAACGACGAAGAGGGTCAAATGCATTCGGATTTTCAATGATTTTCATAAAGATATCCTGCATGAAATCCTGGGCTTTGTTTTCATCTTTATTGAGCATTCGATAGAAAAAATTGAGCAGTTTCCCGGCATAACGGTCATAGATTTCAGCAAAAGCCAACTTATGGCCCTCTTTCACCAGAGCCATAAGCTGTTCATCCGACATTTCAGAAAAATTTTGCTGTTTCAGCCTCATCATGCTTTATTCACATACAAACTTAGACGAATATTCGCTTTTCATCCCAACAGATTCTGCAATTTTAAGTCCCAGTTGTTTAGCTTTCAGGGCTTTGTCGCTTTCTCCTGAAAGAGTATAATGTTCGCACAGTTTAATCAACATGGGCTCATATCCAAGGTTCATGTAGTTTACCAAGTCCAATCCCCTGTCATAAGTAAAGCCCTGGCTAAGATAATCCAACAGGAACCGGCTTTCAAAAGCCTTTCTCAAAAGGGCAATATTATCAACATTCTCTCCTGAAAAAAGCATGGCCAATCCTGTGAGGTACAGTGAATCGTCGATAGATTCAGTTTCGTAAGTATCTCTGTAAACTGTATTGGCAATGTAAACAGGTCTTTTTGAATTATTGAGAATAAAATGGATGAGTTCTTTAAAATCCGGCACTTGTTCATTGGTATCTGAACCAAAAGCAGGAAGTTGCAATTCAGTGAAGATGCCGTCACGGTAAGCTTTTACAGACCCTAAAAGGAATATATTCAGAACCCTGACATTCTTTTTCACCCCAAGTGCATCCTGCAGCAACCACAATGGATAGGTATCATTGTCGCCGTTGGTAAACAAGACAGCATTGTCGGCCACTGACATCAGGACATTGTAATTATAGTTCAGCAGGGCCGGTGACATATCATTGCTATTGAACCATTGTTCAGCAATCTCTGCCCTTCCTTTTAACAATCCTTGTGTTTCATAGAAATTGATCATTAAGGGAAATACTTCGGGCCTGTTTTTACCCATTTCATAAGCCTTAAGAATTGTTTTCTCCTTAATGAGTTGAGGGAGACTTTCTTCTGAAGCCTTCATGAAATAATATTCATATGTTCCAGGCACTGCTTTGGATGCTTCCTTCAAAATACTGCTCAGATTCTGAAAATAATCGACTTTCAGCGCATCATAGTCTTTACGGAACATCCGGGCATACCGGTTTGCGCAATAATAATTAAACCAGGCATCAGCATCAGCAGGATTTTTTCCCAGAAATTCCTTCCACTGCTGTGCTAAATTTCTGTAATACTCAAAATCATGGTTTTCCTTTACAATGGTAACCACTTTTGCTGGCCTTTGTCCAAAAACTGCTGGGGGCAGGCAGCAAGCCGACAGGATTGTCATCAGGATTAAGAACGGAATAATTTTCATTTTTCAGATTTTCCATTGCTTACACCTGAGTTTTCAAATTTTCAAATTTTCAAATTGTCAAATTGTCAAATTGTCAAATTGTCGAGCCAAATTCACTTCGGGAAATTGTCGAATTATTTAAGGCTATTTCTGAAAAAGTGATAGGTCTCCAGTTGAGATTGAATTTTCTTCACGCCTGGTTCCCGTTCGATATATTCATTAGTATTCTGATTGCCTAGTAACCTGGATTTTGAATTATCACTCAGTTGGATATCGAGCATGGTTTTCAACTCCGATTTGATTACCGGATCATAAACCGGGCATGCCACTTCAATGCGGTGGTCGAAATTGCGTACCATCCAATCTGCGGATGAAATATAATAAAGAGGGTCGCCACTATTGGCAAATACGAAAACGCGCGAATGTTCGAGGAATCGATCTACAATACTTATGGCTTCGATATTTTCACTCAGTCCAGGAACGCCTGGAACCAATACACAAATCCCTCTAATAATCAGCTTGATTTTCACACCTGCCTGGCTGGCTTCATAGAGTTTTTTTACCGATTTCTCATCTACCAGGCTATTGAGTTTCAGGGTGATCCATGCTTCTTTTCCTTTTTTGGCATTCCTGATCTCATTGTTGATCAGTTTAAAGAAATGGTTCCTCATGGAAAAAGGAGCAACCACCAGGTGTTTAAACTTTGGTACAGAATATTTTGATTCAAAAAGATGGAATACTGCATTCACTTCTGCTGCAATTGCTTTATCAGAAGTGAATAAAGTAGAATCACCGTATACTCTTGCAGTAGTTTCATTGAAATTTCCCGTACTGATGGCTGTATAGTAAACATTCTTATCACCATTTTCTTTCCTTCGGACAAGCAAGAGCTTGGCGTGCACCTTAAATCCCGGTATCGATTGAATGACTTTTACCCCTTCTTCCTGCATTTTTTCCGACCAATAGATATTGGCTTCTTCATCAAAACGAGCCTGCAATTCCAGGAATACAGTGACCTCTTTCCCATTCCTTGCTGCATTGATGAGGGCATTCACCACGCTGGATTTGGAGGCTACCCGGTATAGTGTCATTTTAATAGCCCTTACAGTAGGATCGATAGATGCTTCCCTGAGTAAATCAATGATATGCTGAAATGACTGGTAAGGATACTGAATCATGATATCCTGCTGCTTCAGGTGTGCCAGTATACTTTCCTTGAAAGATAAAGCGGGATGGTGTAAAGGGGGAATTGGTGCATACTCCAGGCTGGTATTCCCGAAATTCGGAAATGCCATGAAATCACGAAAGTTATGATACCTCCCACTGGGAATGATAGTATCACTCTTAGTGGTTTGGAGTTTTACCAGCAACTGGTTCAGCAATTTTTCAGGCATATGCCGGTCGTAAGTAAATCGAACCGTAGATCCGGCATCCCGTTGCTTGATACTCTCCGTCATAATTTCCAGAAAACTCTTGGATACATCATTATCGATATCCAGTTCTGCATCACGGGTGAATTTCACTGCATAAGCCCTGAAGACATTGAATCCGAAAACAGAGAATATATCATCCAGGCAATAACGGATGATATCGTCGAGCAGGATAAAAAACTTCTTATCTCCTTCTGCAGGAAGAATCAGGAAACGGGGCAATGGTCCGACCGGTACCTCAATCAATGCATATTTCTCCAGTTCAGGCTTGTTTCTTACCTGGAGGACAACCGCCATATAAAGTGAACGATCGCTAAGTACCGAAGATTTCAGGTTATTGAGCATAATCGGGAACAACTTCGGACGTATATTATCCTGGAAATAACGTTCCACAAACAAGCCCTGCTCAGGCGTGAGTTCCTTATCATTCAGAAAAAAGATATTATTCTTTGCCAGTTGGGTGATCAGTGATTTGAAAATACTCAGGAATTCTTTTTGTTTACCCTTATCGATCAGGTTGATTTCTTTGAGTGTTTTCTTCGGATTGATGTAGGCATCATGATATAATCTCTTATCCATTCCCTGCATCCTGTTGAGCGTGGCGACCCTTACCCTGAAGAATTCATCAAGGTTATTCGAGTATATCCCAAGGAAACGGATCTTTTCAATCAAAGGAGTATCGGGATCAATGGCTTCCTGTAGCACTCTCTCATTAAAATGAAGCCAGGAAATTTCCCTGTTGAGTATTGTTTTATTCAATTTCGGCATAATAAGCATTAATTATTCAATCAGCCATAAGACTCTCTTTGATTTCCCATCAGTAAGGATAAGGAAATGTTGCTTACTTGAATTTGTCATCCCAGCATTTTGGGGAATACAATAAAATTCAGCTTTGGCCGACTTTTAATAATTTCATCCCACTCGTTGATATTAAAAGTGAGGGATACTACACCTGAAGTAGGCATATATTCGATGCTTTCATCCAGGAATTTATTGACAAAATCAGTGACAGCCGGATTATGGCCAATAAGTAAGACTTCGGATACTGAACGTGGAACCTCAAGAAATAAATCCTCCAGTTGATCTGCATCAGATGTATAGATGGATTTCTCCACACGGAGAGTCTGTTTATTCAATTCCAGACCATTAACCATGAGTATGGCGGTTTCCATAGCCCGAAGAGCCGGACTGGAAAATACCAGGTCAGGATTAACTTTTTTCTTCATCAGGTAATGAATAACATTTTGTGTCCGTTTTTTCCCCTTTTCAAGGATGGGCCGGTCAAAATCATTCAGTCCCGGTTCTCCCCATGCCGATTTTGCATGCCTCATTACAAATAATGTCTTCATTTCAATGAAATCTTGATTTTCAAACCAAATCTAACAATTTATTAATAATAACAATCTCCTGCAAAAAGAGTTAACAATTAAGTAACATTAGAAAACTGAAATTCGGTAAAGCAAGCCACTGTTGAGTTAGAAGCAGGTCGCTTTGGAATCAAACCTCCCGGTTTTATAAGGCGCCTTCCATAAATCGATTAAGATGAAGGGATGTCAGCCGGTTCCATTCCATCTCATCTTTACATCTCAATAATTCCAGCAGGCTTTTTTCATCCACATGCATGAATGCCCCGAAATACTTCCAATATTCCTTCATTTTGCTCATCCAGAAGTGCTTCTCTGTTTTTATGGTATCCTCCAGTTCACGGTAATACCTGGAATATCTTTCTTCAGCCCCGGCAGGCAGCACGGATTTCCCCTCCCTGATCATTTCAGGCAGGAATGGATTGTGAAATATTCCCCTGCCTAGCATAAAGGAAGAGATAGCAGGAAAACGATTGCTGATGGCGACGAACTGATCGTATCTATGAATGTCACCGTTGTAAATCAGACTGTGATGAATCAATGGTAGCATTCCCTCAAATTCATCCAGCATAACAGTTCCCTCATACTGCTGAATCCCGATCCTGGGATGCAGCGTAATGTTACTTAAAGGATATTTATTCAGAACGTCGATAACAGCCGGGAACTCCTCTGCAGAATTCAAGCCTAGTCGTAGCTTGACAGAGAGTTTCAACCTGATGGAAGGAATTATTTCTGAGAGGAGGCTGTCGATCAGTTCAGGGTAAGGCAGAATCCCGGAACCCCGTTTTTTATTAACAATTCCACGAATCGGGCAACCCAGGTTCCAGTTCACTTCAGTATAACCCAACTCATCAGAAAGGTAGTTGCATAAAAGTATAAATTCAGAAGTTTCATTCCCTAAAATTTGAGGAATCAACGCCTTGAAGTGGTTGTTAAGCGGCAACAACTCCCTGACTTTCAAAGGCGTAATCTTATCTGCATGAGTGAGTGAGATAAATGGCGCCATTGCTTCATCCAATGCATGGAAATGCTTGAAATAGACATTTCTGAATGTCGAATCAGTGAATCCGTGCAAGGGGGCGAGAATAAGGTGCATTAGTGCTACTATTTCAGAATGCGATAAAAAAGCAGTGTATCCAAAATGTTATTTTACAGCAGGACTATAAAATTGAGTTGAATTTAAATATAAAAAAAATGGCGTCGCGAAAAGGACGCCATCTGGTATCAATTTCATTAGGTATTTTAGTAAGCAAACAATGGGAATTCAGCCATCATTTCATTTACTCGTCCACGTACCTTGTTGATGATTTCTTCATTTTCAGTATTGCTTATCACCTCATCAATCAGGTCAACAATTGCAGGCATATGGTTTTCCTTCAGTCCGCGGGTAGTAATAGCCGGAGTTCCGACTCTTATTCCCGAAGTAGTGAATGGGGTGCGGCTATCGAAAGGAACCATGTTTTTATTGATGGTGATATCAGCTTTAACAAGCGTATTTTCAACTGTTTTACCAGTGATATCAGGGAATTTTGACCGGAGATCAATCAGCATAAGATGATTGTCGGTACCGCCTGAGATGACCTTGTAACCTTTGCTGATAAAGGCTTTAGCCATTACCTGGGCGTTCTTTTTAACCTGTATAATATAATCCATATACTCATCGCTGAGGCATTCACCAAAGGCGACGGCTTTTGATGCAATAACATGTTCAAGCGGACCGCCCTGGATTCCAGGGAATACAGCACTATCAAGCATTGCTGACATCATTTTGGTTTCACCCTTTGGAGTCTTCAGTCCCCATGGATTTTCAAAATCTTTGCCCATAAGGATCATACCGCCCCTGGGGCCACGGAGTGTTTTGTGGGTAGTAGTGGTAATGATATGGCAATGAGGCACAGGGTCATTTAATAAACCGCGGGCAATAAGTCCGGCAGGATGGGCAATGTCAGCCATAAGGATAGCCCCGATTTTATCAGCAATCTGCCTCATACGTTTATAATCCCAGTCGCGGCTATAGGCTGAAGCACCTGCAATTATGAGTTTTGGTTTTTCGGCAAGGGCTACCGACTCCATAATATCATAATTGATGGTCCCTGTGGTTTCTTCTACACCATAGGCAACAGGTCTGTAAAGAATACCTGATGAATTCACCGGGGAGCCATGAGAAAGGTGACCTCCATGAGAAAGGTTTAATCCCATAAAAGTATCACCGGGTTTCAAAATTGTCATTAAAACGGCCATATTGGCCTGTGCCCCTGAATGAGGCTGAACATTGGCCCATTCAGCACCAAAAAGAGCCCTGGCCCTGTCGATGGCAATCTGCTCAGTCTGGTCAACTACCTGGCAACCTCCATAATAACGCCTTCCGGGATACCCTTCAGCATATTTGTTGGTGAGTACCGAACCCATCGCTTTCAGCACTTGTTCACTAACGAAATTCTCCGAAGCAATTAATTCAATGCCATGCATCTGCCTTGCTTCTTCTTCCTTTATCAAGTCGAAAATGACCTTGTCCTTTTTCATATGGATATTTTGTAATATATTGTTTTTAAACCATTTACTGATAGAATACTGATCAGTTGACAAAGGTATAAATTCCATCGACATCAGCAATAATGTTCCAAAAAGAATTCCCCCAGGGGGGGCCAGAAGCTTTCAAATAATTTCCATTTGCTATCCGGCGTCAATCAAAAACTCAGTTACATCCTTGTGAGTAACCATCTAAGGACTATGCGTCTAAGGGGGAAACAAGGTTATAAGCATTGTTATCAATCATTATCAGGTCGGAAAGATCCATCAGACCGTCACCATTAATATCAGCTGGCAGGTAACCTTCCTGGAAACCCGAAACTTCATTTTCAGCAAGGGTTTTATCGGCAGGGTTGATGATACCATCCTGATTCACATCACCTGAGAAGAAACAGAATGCTCCCCCTATTTCTTTCATGTTGGAGCCGAAAGCTTTGTCAGCAGAAGTAGTGAAATCATAACTGGTTACGCCTGATGTAAAAGCTACAGGGCCGGCAGTGGTGACTGCAATGCTATTCCGATGCCTGACTGTAACGTAGTAGGAACCGCTGAAACCTGAAGGGATGCTAGTGAGTGCTATGGTACCGTTGGTATTAAGACTGACATCATTTGCTGAAAACACGACAGTCGGGTAATCAAGCGGATCGTGAAATTCTATATTTACCTTATCTGCGATTGTACCTGAAAACTGGTCAGTGGTCTGGTTTTTAGCTTTATTCATCAAGGCATTGCCGGCATAGAGCCCTTCGATAAATAATTTCAGGTTAAGTGTTTTTTCTGTAGAAACGGGGTTAACAGTGAGCACTCCTGAAACATTCTGACTACCATCCCAGAAACCTGAATTATATCCTCCGTAGAAAAAAGAACCAGTCCCGGCCTGAAATCGGCTTGCATAATAGAATATACCCGCTCCGGGTAAAACTGAGCCCAGGTCGGTGACATACTCATCATTAGCTCCGGCAACCCCTGAATAAGAAGCAGGCACCCAATTTGTCCAGGTATCAGGATGGGTATTGGAAGTACTGTAACCTATCCATGCCGAAATGCCATAAGCTCCACCAGCAACGCCTGTCTTACCATTAGGAATCGTCACCCTGCTGTACACCATCAGGGGAGCCCCCTGGGTAATACTGCCATTCGCAGGCCATTGAAGATTCGCCCAGCTGATCTCACCTCCCCAGGTGTTATGTAAAGTAGAATTCCCGTTCACTGCCACCTGTCGATTTGAGCCACCACTCCATTCACCGCCATTCCAGCCGGAATTAAGGAAATGTTTGAATTCATAGTTTCCCACTGGCAAGTAAAGCATAAGTGAATAATTCAAACTCCCTGGCTGATCTGCTACCATCATCATAGAAGGGTTATCTCCCGGAGTGATCCATGACGCCCCCGGAAAGCCCCCTGACAGATAAACAGCATCAATCCCCGGTTGAAACCCGGCAGCGGTTGCCATATCCACCATAAAACTAATAGCTGAATGCGTTACAAACTGTATATCTGACCCATAAATAGTCCCGCTGGTAGTAGTCGCATAGGCTCTCACATGATAGGCAGAAGCTGGACTAAGGCCTGCCAGTGCGGAAGTAAATGTTCCTTCTCCTGCACCATCTGTAGTAAATGAATCAGTTAAATCCGGATTACTTTCTGTACTCCAGCAAACCCCTCTGGCAAGGATACTTTCACCTCCTGAACCAACAATGGTCCCGCCTGAAACTGCAGAATTCCCTGTAATGGCAGAAACAGCTGCAGTTGAAACACTCATTTGCTGGCTGCCTACAGGGATTGAATAGTTTAAGCCCCCATTATTATTGATCTTAATACTTTTCATGTCGTAATCGCTATTCACTCCTGCCAATGCAGAAGAGAAAGCATAACAAGAAACCGAGGTGCCATTTGTTTGTGCCGGGAGGATAACTGTTCCTGTGTTTCCTGACATTGAGATCTGGAGGCAAAGAGAGGTTACCCATGCATCAGTGGAATAACGCAGATAGAAAATTTCTTCCGGACAGGGAATTGAGGATGTAGTCATACCAATATTGATAGGTGAACCGGCAACAGCCAATGCAGGCACAGTTACTGCTGAAATATCAACAGGCAGAGCGCTGGTTTCCATAAAAATTGCCTGGGTACCGGTATAACCGCTATCCTTCCAGTTCATGGTGTACCACTTTCCATTCACAACAGTAATCTGGTTATCAGAACTCCCCTGGTAGGTATAAGTTTGAAGCGTATTCATGGCTACAGTCACATCTTTCCAGGTATTTCCCCAGGGATTTGAAGCAGAACCGCTTGTAAAAAGGAAAGGATAACTCCCTCCAACGATATCCCCACCGCTGGCAGCCACCTTGAACCAGGTCTGCCAGCGAACAGTACCGGAAGTAATTTTAGTTACCCTTCCGCCACTTACCTGCGTGGCACTTGCAAGGGCCAGATTACCATAAGGCGGATTGCTCCAGCTGTTCCACCCACCCGGAAGATTGATCCCTTCAGGTTCCCAGATTTGTGCGCTTAATTTCTCTATGGGCATCACTTCCATGAGAATGAACATGCAAAACATTTTCAGAATTGATGAGAGAATATTTGGGTATTGAAATTTCATGGATCGTAGTATTTTTTGTATCGGGCTAGTCATAATTTAGTTGAAACAGCATTACTATTCAGGGAGTTCCGCCTGGATTAATGTTGCTGCATTGTTATCAAGCAGGATCAGGTCCGAGGCATCAACGAGCCCATCTCCATTCAGATCTTCAATCACATAGCCGGTTATAAAGCCATAAGATGCATTGTACACCAGGTTCATATCTGTGGGGTTGACCAATCCGTCCTGGTTAACATCACCACTCCAAATCACCCAAGACCCATCTTCCAATTGTTTCAGGTTTCCTCCATAAGCTTTGGATGGATTGTCAAAAGCATAACTGGTGCCAGGGCTGCTAAGATTAACAGGATTTGCACTGACAGTTTCTATACTGTTCCGGTGGCGAACCGTAATATAATAGCTGCCGGAAACACCAGCAGGTAATTGAACGAGTGCACTTCCGTCGGTATGTAATTCTATTCCCGGGATGGTAAAAGCTACCACACCATAATCAGAGGGATTATGAAGTTCAACAGTAACATGATCAGCAATCCCGGTACCCCAATAATTACCGGAAGTGCCATAGACAGGGTTCATCGTTCCTTCACCCTGGTAAAGCCCTTCGAGCAGCACCTGAAGAGCAAGCTGTTTTCCAGTATTTCCTTCCTGTGTAAGGGTTACCAAAACCGGTGTTAAGCCGGCTACCGTAATTGTTATGGTTGAATTTCTGGAAGCAGATAAGGCATTAGCTTCAAAATCAACTGTGATATTCCCATTGCCATACCCTGAAGCAGTTACCTGGCACCATGCGACACTGCTTTCAGCCGTCCATGCGGCATTGGTAGTCACATTCAAAACGGCTTCCCCGGCAATCGCCCCGACCATGAGTTCCGGAGGATTCACAGCAAGGAATGGAGCCGCATTTAACACCTCATTGGAACAAAGGCTGTAGCAGTTAGAGGTACTAGTGGTTTGTAATGTATTGACCTCCCCAATATACCGGCTGACCAGTGTGGCATAAGGCCGGAGAGTGAAATTAAAGGCAAGGTCAGGAGCTGATGGCCCAAATGGAACTGTATTGGAAATCCTTATCCTGCAAACCCGGTCCGGCAAATAAGGATCGGTGGAGATCAGGGTCCCATTTCCGGCACCGGGAGGTGATACAGTTGCCAGTTTTACCAGGTTTCCCTCTTGTGAGAGATCAATATTTAAGGGTACCTGAGCCATTGAAAGTGTTGATGTACCCGGGATTATTTCAACTGATACTTCTCCACCATTGACAATGGCCGGATTAAAGGATATGCCTGCCTGTATCCCGCCCAGTTCAAAGGTTTCAATAATATCAAAATCACTCAATAAGAGATCGAATTCAAAACTTCGGTCAGAGGTTTGCTGATCGTTATCCATGACCAACAAGAAATCCGGGAGAATTGCAGCTTCCTGTGTCAGAGTGACAACTACCGGAAGTGCACCTGTTCCACTTACTGTAACATGTGCAACCCTTGCTACGGCAAAAGGATTCGGGGAATACTGAATACTCAGGGAACCACTGCCACTTCCTCCGGGGCCGGCTGTACACCATCCCTGGTCAGTAACTGCTGACCATATGGTGTTTGATGTAACTGACAATGAAAGGGTTCCGGCAGCAGCTGACAGGTTTTGCACCAATGGTGAAACGCTAAGCATAGTATCAGCCGTTGGTAGAATGGGTATATGAAAATTGAGCCCATTGTTGTTATTCCAGGTGTTATTGTTGTAATGGAGAACAAAATCGACAGCATTAACTACCTGGGCGGGATTATTGAAGGGCCCTATCTGTATGGTATTGGCATTTCCGGGGCTGGGACCGGTCATTGGGCTTTCAACAGCAGGACCTGTATTGTTGAATAAAACAGAGCCTGATGGTTGGTAAGAAGTAATTGGTGACTGCCACGATGACCCAACAGCATTTACTCCCCAATGCAGTTTTGCGCCAACAGCAGCGGGAGATTCAGTGATGGTAATTACATCATTGGCTGTGGGATTCTGAGGCGACCAGGTCAGACCCGTGGTACCGGATTCACCTCCGCTTCCAACATATACATGCTGAATAGGAGATTTAGAAATATTTCCATAGATGTCGGTAATCTCAACATAGTAATCCACCAGGGTATCCGTAAGCCCGGTCACCTGTCCATAGTATTCCCCGGCAATGTAATCGGGCAGAATAAAGAAACTGATATCCGGGTTATTTGTAACATTTCCGGTTGGGAAAGCCCTGAATGACATATTGATGGATTGCCAGGGCTGAACTCCGCTTCCACCCGCATAGGTTTCGTTGTCATTATTACCAATAGGATTGTTTCCATCATTATCGAGCCTGTATTTTAATACGGCAGTCTGTATTCCTGAAACATCATAGGCAAAGGTCCAGACAAAGAAATCGGATGAATTCATATGTTGCTGGTAGCTGTAATTTGGTCCGAAACCGATTGATCCCGGGTTATAAGGATACCGCTGAGGAATGAAAACGGTAGGAGGAGTGAGATCGGTAGAGGGATGTGCATTAATTACCTGGTTGGCAAAACCTGTTGCGATATTACAGGCGAGTGTTTGTTTCACCTCCATATCCAGCGACGTGCCATAATACATATAACCGCTATTGTAGGCAGGCAGAAGGTGATGCCATGCCCGTTCTGCAGCATTTGCAGATCCTGATGGCTGAACAATATTGGCAATATTGACTGATCCTTGCAGGTCTTCTGCCATCTGCACCCTGTTTTCGGCAGCTATCAATACCGCCCAGTTTCGTGCATCTTCAGTCCAGCCATTGGGGTCGAACTGGTAACCAGGGGTATACATCGGCCATATCCAGTTGATGAATTGAGGATGTCCCCAGTCATTTGCTGCATTGAACCAAGAACCATCTTCAACATGCACTATATCGGATTCCGGAACCGGGTGCTGACTAAGAAAATGTTGAATGGTAGTTGGAACATATCCTTTAGAAGCAGCTTCATTGGCAAAACCCGGCACTGATTGACTGTAATAATCATATCCACCTCCCCAGGCGTTGTCGCCATCATGTGCCAATAATACGATTGATGGTTGTGAAGGGTTATTGAAGGGTGCAATATGAGCATCTATATCTCCGGTTCCCATCAGAGAATAACCATTCTGGTAACTCAGGAGATCACACATGGGAACGACATCAATTTTGAATTCTGTTCCGGTGGAAGGATCAACATATTTTGCTTTGTGTGCCTGGTAACAATAGGGAGCGGCAAAAGCCCCGCCCCTGCCGTCGATCTGGCCACTCCACCAGTTTGTCCCTGCTGCACTTACTTTATCCGCAGCATTGGGTGGATCAATATTGCATCCTGAAGTGCCGAATTGGAGGGGATAATCGCTCAGCGTTCGTGCAAGGTGGCTATTGGCAATAATACTCCATTCAAAACCTTCTTCTACAAGCGCTTTTATAATCCTTTCGCTGAATGCTCCTTCTGCAGGCCAGTAACCTTTTGAATAATTGGGAGAAGTGCCGAATAGTTGATTAGAAAGATACCTGTGAGCCTGAATTTGTTTCCGCAACAATTTTTCACTAACCAAAGGAGATAATGCATGATTCATGGAAAATCCCACCATATCCATTCGGGGTTTCCCTGCAGAAGTGGTCCATCCCCTGGCAGTGATGAAATTATTCTCCCAACCGCTGGAATATCCCCACTGACCAGCATCAGAAAGGCTCTTTACATTCTCCATCAGGCAGCCTGAGTAGCTAACCTGTGCTCCTGCTTCAGGATGTCCAAGCAATGATTGAACAGCATCCTTTGCCCTGTATTGGTATACGGCTTTGCGGTCATCATTCCCGAAAATTTCCTGGAGGTTATTCAGAGGATGTTGCAAGCCATCACCATATTGATTCCCATTGTTGAATTTGAGGTAATTGGATTCCCATACTTTCTGGTACTGGTAGGGGTTCCAGGTGCTGGTCTCAGGCCAGTAATTCGGCTGTTCAAGATGCCATAAATAGGTAGTATGAACCTGGCTGGAAACGACAAGAGGTGCGGACCATGCGACTATGGCCAACACTAGAGTCCGGAAGAAAGACATAGTATTTGGGTTTGAAAACAAAGTTAGGATAATTAATGAATCCTACAAATATGTGGCAGAAAGTACAGAATCGTCTGATATACTGATCACAAGCAGGGTATTGGAAAATTTTTCATACATATGCATATAAAATTCATATTACTAATGCGAATAATAGCGATAATCCATAGAGAGTCCTTTATTTTGCATCTTTTGAATAGCTATTGATTACATCATGATTGGTTTTTTAAATCGGTTATTGACACGCAGATATGCACTGGTTAGCATTAAGCTATCCATACTTCTAATCTTTTTCACACTTATCTGGATAGGTTTTAAAGGCAGGGTGGATCATCCCGGTTCAATGGAACATATCAGGAATACCAATCTGGGAAGCCTGGTAATATGGAATCTTTGGTGGCCGATGATAATAGTCCTGGCTGTTTTTCTGGGCAGAATATGGTGCATGGTATGCCCTGTAGAATTAATAACAACGTTGTTCTCAAGAATTGGATTCAGAAAATCCCGGCCGAAATGGTTCTTTACCGGCTGGGGAATCACGATATTTTATATCCTGATACTTGTGATTGGAATTGAAGGGTTTCACATCCACCACAATCCCATCGCCATGTCAGTGTACCTGGTATCTATTATGGCAGCAGCATTATTGATCGGCCTCATCTATGAAAAGAATACTTTCTGCAGGAGTTTCTGTCCGGTTGGGAACCTGCTTGCCTTATATTCAAGGCTTTCCTTTCTGGGCTGGAGGGTTAAAAATCATGAAAAATGTGATCACTGTTCGGATAAATCCTGCGTACAGAAAGACAGAATTTATGCCTTCACAAATAAGAGTTGTGGTGTCGATCTCTATCCGGCCCATATTGATTCCAATTCGGATTGTATTTTATGCGGGGGATGCAGGCAATCCTGTGCCCATGAAAATCCTTCCAAAGTGAATGGCAGACCAAACCCCGGGCTGACTTTCATAGGTTTCGCATCAGATTTGTTCAGGCTGAAACCACTCCGGATGGCAGAAGCCGTCTTTATATTTGTAGTCACAGGCTTTGTAATCAATGAAGTGTTGTCGGAGTGGACCCAGGGAGGGTTTATGGCATCGCTGGCACCTGAAAGGATAATGGGTGAAGGGATTCACCATCATGAAGTGCTATGCAATATCCTTGGTTTTGGATTAATCTGCATCATTGTTCCGACCATCTTATGGCTTCCCTCCTACCTGGGAGCCCGGATGCTGGGGCTGGACCTTTCTTTAAAAAAGTATTTCTTTCACTATTCGGTCGCCTTTATTCCATTGGTAGCATTCACCGAAGTGAGCAATGCCCTGCTTGAATCAGTTTCCCATTATATCTATTATCCGCATGCCATTCACGATTTCAGTGGTGTACAAACAGCGAGGCTGATGTCTCTTGGGGAAATACTCATCCATCCTGTGCCTCATTGGCTTTTCTTTTCGATGAGTTTATTGGTGGTTGGATTATTACTGGTTGGTTTCTATTACTGTATCAGGGTAATCTATCAGACCAATCAGCTGCTTTTCGGGAAGGATAAAAGAGGATACATTTTCCTGCTTATCCCGCTCCTGTTTGGGCTTATTACCGTGCTTTCTATACTTGGAGTGTAATATTTCCGCCCCTTTCAGACTTACTTTTTCTTTTCCCTGCCTTCCTTTCGCCATTCCTCCTGTTCCTTGCTTTCCCTGATCATGTCTTCAGGATTGTCAATATCAGGGCCCTGGTTCAGTTCTTTCCAGTTGAATTTCTCATCAAATGGATCCAGGGCTTTCTGGGGGTCAAAGATCCTTACATCCACGGGAAGAGCTTTGTAGGGGCTAAAATCAGGGACCGAGGTAAAAAAATCAGCCATATCGGTAGCACCGGCATCATACTGGTTCAGATAAGGCAACCCCATCAGGTTCCAGAAGGTCTTAAAAATGCTCCCGAAGCTATAATGTACATGACTTACGTAATTTTTCCTGGCATAGGGCGAAATAACCATGAGGACGGAACGATGTGCATCAATATGGTCCACTCCATTCTGTGCATCATCCTCCGTAATCACAATCAACATCTCTTTCCAATACTCCGTATGTGAAAGGAACTCAACGATACGGCCAACGGCAAGGTCATTATCTGCCATATAACTTTCACGAAAGGGATAACCGGCTTCAGGTCTCTCCCCTGCCCCATGGTCATTGGGAATGATTACTGTTAACAAGGAAGGGAGAGGACTTTTCCCATCTCCCCATTTCTCGCTGAACTCTTTCATGAACATATCTACCCTGAATTGATCAGGAATAGCTGTGTTATAGGTGGGATAAACCCTGGATGTCCTGTCAAACAAGCTTTGCGGCAGGGGAAAATTTGCCACTTGTTTAATGCCTCCATATTTGTAGGTATCCTTGTAATCCGCAGGTTCAAACATCACACTAAATCCAAAATTAAAATACTCAACCTTATGCCTTGCCAGGTGGTCCCACATTGAGCCGGATTCATTGTAATCCTCAGGATAAATGGCTCCAGCAGCACCATTGATACCCAGGTTACCGGGAGCATTGGAATTTTCACGATAGTCGCGGTTACCACCGTAATTGGCAGGGGTAGTGGCTTCCACCCATTCATTTGGATAAGTATTGACAAGCCAGCGGTGACCATCCGCTGACACATCAGAATCCACGTAAAAATTATCTCCCATCCCAAAAGCCTTTGCAAGGGCCAGGTGATTAGGCATCACCGTCGCATTTTCAACTTTCAGCGACTTATTCTTATTGGTAAAACTGGCATTCATCCCATACCTGGCGATTGTCGGATCTCCTTTCCCCTGCTCCATTTGTCCGAAGATTTCATCGTATGTGCGGTTCTCTTTCGAAATAAAGACAATATGCCTGATCGGAGAGTCATACTGACCAGGAAAACCAGGGATCGGATTCAGGGTACTACTGGTTGAAACCGGCACTGGATCGAAGTGAAAATTATTATCCAATACCTGGCTGCTTAACTGAGGCAACTGCTCATCTTCAGGAATATCAAGTATTTCCACGGTTCCCTTCATTAAAGAACCGATATAGGTACCTTCAGGTCCTGCTTTGTAATCTTTCCCACCATTTGGGCCGCTTCCAAAGCCTTTGGCATTGGCCACAATTAATTTCTTACCATCGGGGGTCACTTTCAGTTTAGCCGGAAACCAACCTACAGGGATGTGCCCGAGGAGTTTAAGAGCTTTTGCATCTATTACAGCCACTGCATTCAGGCCTGACTCTGCAACATACACCCTGTCTCCGCCCGGAGAAACAGCAAGTCCGAAGGGAATAATTCCCCTGAGTTTGTCAATCCTCGGGTCCAGTGAAAGGGAGATGTGCCCTATGATCTTTTCAGCTTTAAGATCCAGCACCGTTATATTATCATTGTTCCCATTACTCACAAATACAAAATCCTTGTTTGCCACAATCGAGTTAGGACTGGCACCCCCAACAGCGGGAAAGTCCTCTACCATCTGGCCGACAAGCCTGCCGGTTTTAACTTTTGATAAAACTGCAGGATTCCTGGCATCACTTACACCTACAGCCCATACTGAGAAGGAGGCATCTGAATTCAAAGGGCCCAGCCCCGGGATCCAGATACTATCATTCAGAATTCCTTTTTCAGCTTCTTCAGAACCATAAGCAAAAGCCGGGAAATCAATGGTTCCTGTTTTCCAGGCTCCCTGCTGCTTCCTTTTCACCAGTCCATACCTGTACATGCCAACATTGGCAACATAGACCGTTTTTTCATCCGGAGAAAGGGCCACTCCAAAAGGATATCTGCCAACAGGAACATTTGACAGGATTGTTTTAGTTTCTGTATCAATCACAATCAGCCTGAAGCCAATCTGATCAGCTACATATAGCCTTTTCCCATCGGAACTCAGCACCATGTCACCCAGGTATCCGTGGGTAAAATCCATCGTGTCATTCTTCTGGCTGCAATCGATAAATCCTAGCTTCTGACCACTGGCCAGCTCAAAAACGAAAACCTTGTTTTCCTGACCACCGGCTACATAAACCACCTTATTATCCGGCGAAACCGCCAATCCCATAAAGACAGATGCCAGCACTCCCTTATCCGTAGTTGTCCCTGGCGGAACTTGCTGAATATCCGGGTTCCCTGATTGCAGATTTCGAATAATGGTAATAGCCAGGGGTTGAATACCGGAGTTAGCGGTCACAGCAATGGTTCCATCAGGGCTGAGCGCCAGTCCGTAAGGATGGGGTGCCACCTGGTAAGAAACTCCCATTGGAGAAAGGATCCGGCCATTGGGGATAACTGTCAAACCTTTGGGATCTATTTGAGTATATAAACTCCCCGCGGGTGCAGAAATTCGTGTTTGTGCATTTACCAGGGAAAATGCCAATAAAAATATGGGGAGTATCAGTTTTCTCATTCCTGTAATTCTTGTTGATCTTAATAAATTGATGCTATTTTTTTCATTCCCGGAATCCGGATTCAAAGGTTTAACTGAATTCTTAAAGATTTCGCTTTGGGCGACCTGCTTCTACACGAGGCTTTGTCCAGTCGATTAAGTGCATTTCTTCATCATCATAACAAAATTACACGGAATCGGTTAATAGTCTTCATTTAGAAAGAGATTAAAAACTGAAAATGGTCTTAATCTGCAAATAGAGTATTTTTGTGCTCATTGAAAAACGTAAGAATTGAAATCGGATGATATTATTTGACAGGTTTACATTGGATAACGGGCTAAAGGTGATTGTCCACCAGGATACATCCACTCCTTTGGTTGCAATGAATATAATTTACAATGTGGGGGCGAGGGATGAAGACCCAGAGCGCACCGGTTTTGCTCATCTGTTTGAGCACCTGATGTTCGGGGGGTCGGCTCATATACCTAAATACGATGAACCCCTTGAGCGGGTTGGAGGAGAGAACAATGCTTTCACCAATAACGATATCACCAATTATTACCTGACCCTTCCGAAAGAGAACCTTGAAACGGCTTTCTGGCTGGAATCCGACAGGATGTTTGACCTTGCATTCTCTGAAAAGAGTTTCGATGTTCAGAGGAGTGTTGTTGTTGAGGAATTCCGGCAGAATTACCTGAATCAGCCTTATGGCGATGCATGGATGATCATGCGCCCCCTCACTTACGAGGTTCACCCCTATCAATGGGCAACCATTGGCAAAGACCCGTCCCATATTGAGAATGCCAGTATGGAAGAGGTTAAGGCTTTCTATTCAAAATATTACAATCCCTGTAATGCCATTCTTGTCGTTGCTGGAAATGTGAACACTACTGAAGTCAAGGAACTCACAATTAAATGGTTTGGGCCCATTCAGAAAGGAGAACTCATACACCGCAATTTACCCGTGGAGCCCCGACAAACAGAAGCCCGATCCTTGACAGTAGAAAGGAATGTTCCCATCGATTCCATTTACAAAGCCTGGCATATGTGCGGACGGCTTGATCAGGAATTTTATGCAACGGATCTGATTTCCGACATTTTATCTGCCGGGCAGTCGGGCAGGCTCTACCAGGCCCTGGTAAAGAAGCAACAGTTATTTAGTGATCTGAATGCCTTTATAACCGGTGATATTGATGCCGGTTTGTTTGTAATTACCGGCAAACTTATGAAGGGTGTGAGCTTTGAAACGGCCGAAACCGCTATTGAAGCAGAATTGGAAAAAATGAGGACTCAGGAGGTTGAGGAAACGGAACTTACAAAAGTGAAAAACAGGATGGAGTCAATGGTGGAATTCGGAGAAATGAGGGTACTGGACAAGGCTATGAACCTGGCGTATTATGAATTACTTGGAGATGCAGACCTGATCAACAAAATAGTGGATCATTATGCAAAAGTAACAGCAGCAGAAATCAGGGAGCAGGCTGCAACTATCCTGACTCCCGGGAATTGTTCCACACTCTATTATAAAGCTATATGAACCGACTTATCCAACCTGAAATAAAACAACTTAACCATTTCATCCTGGATGAGCCGGAGATATATACCCTTGAAAACGGAATAAAAGTAGTTCAGTTTAATGCCGGAACACAGGAATTAGTAAAGATCGAACTCGTTTTCGAAGCCGGGAGCTGGTATCAGTCGAGGAACTTCACTGCCCTGGCTACCAACCTGATGCTGAGGGAAGGAACACAGAAATATTCATCCCGGCAGATCTCGGACTTACTCGATTTTTATGGCGCTCACCTGGAGAGCACTGCGGAAAAGGACAATGCGTATATCACATTGTACACGCTCAATAAACACCTTCCAAATACCCTTCCTATCCTGGAAGATATCGTTAAAAATGCCGCATTTGCTGATACTGAATTCCAGATTTTTTCCGCGAAACAAAAGCAACTGCTAAGCGTAAATATGGAGAAGGTGAACTTTGTTGCCCGGACAAGGTTCAACTCCCTGATTTATGGCAAATCGCATGCATATGGTAACTTCCTGAGTACTGAGGATATCGACCTCACCACTTCAGCAGATCTTCGGGAATTCCATCAAAAATTCTACAACCCTGCCCATTGCACGATTGTAGTTGCGGGCAAGATTCATCCTGATCTCAAAAATCAACTGGAACAGTCGTTTGGAAAGATAGAAACAGGTACAACCCCGGCTGCCGGAATGATGCTTGCTCCCCAACCGGAATCAGGGCTGAAACATGTCATCGAAAAAGACGGTGCTTTGCAATCAGCGATAAGGATCGGCAGAATTTTGTTTAATCGCTCCCATCCCGACTATATGGGAATGAGGGTACTCAACACCTTGCTGGGCGGATATTTTGGTTCAAGACTCATGACGAATCTCAGGGAGGATAAAGGATATACCTATGGCATTGGTTCTGCTGTAGTTCCTTTGAAGCATTCAGGATATTTTTTCATTTCCTGTGAAGTTGGCGCAGATGTGACCCATGACGCCATCACTCAAATTGAGACAGAACTTGAAAAGTTAAGAACAGAAACGATTCCGGCACATGAACTGGACCTGGTAAAAAACTATATGATCGGCAACTTCCTGAGAGGGATTGACGGGCCTTTTGCATTGGCAGACACCTACAGGGATATCATGGAACAAGGATTGGACAACCGCTTCCATTACCAGTTGCTTGACCTGATCCGCAATATTTCCGCAGAAGAGTTAAAAACACTTGCTATAAAATACCTGGACCCAACAGGAATGCATCAACTGATTGTCGGAACAGAATAACAATTTGTTTGAGCAGGGTAAAGTCGTTTTTGAAACAGAAATTACCTTTTAGCATTTATACTGAGCGTGTTGCGAACAATATTTTTATAGTGATCCTGTTCGGCTAAAGGATATTATAATTTTTATTCATTTGAATCGTTAACTTTATGGCATTCCCGATCAGATGAAGCTACTGAAACCCATATACCTGCTATTGTTTTTCACCCTGTTATTTTCTTCAGGGAAAATGAGTGCGCAGGATTATGTATGTATCTCGACAGATCCGGTAACAGGGCAGATCACCTTAACCTGGAGTTTCCCGAATAATACGGCTACAGTCGATTACTATTTCCTTCAGTGGAGCCTTACAAGCGGAAGCTGGAATAATACCGATTCCGTTGGGTTTGCCAGTCCATCGGCAGTAACAACATATACCGTTCCCGGCATCAATGGAAATAATAACCGATACTATTTCCGGATTTATGCGCAAAATACGAATACGACCGGTTTTGAAATCTGGCCTTCAAACATTTTCCTTACTGTAACAGAGATTAACAAAGGAATAGCAAAACTATCTTGGAATCCCGATTGGCTTGCATCTACCGGAACACACCATCTGCAACGACTTGATAATTCGCTTTGGAGAACCATTTACAGCATCCCCAATAATTTAGCTCATGCAAGTCTTTCCTATAATGACACTTTATCATTCCCCTATTGCGATACAACTGAAATCAAATACCGTGTCTCTTTTGAACAGGCATTCGGGGGCTGTTCTTCTATTTCAAACATTGATTCCGGAGAGTTTCTCGACACCTATACCCCCTCTAATCCTTCCGGAGACACTGTGAGCATTTACCGTGATCCTGCAGGGCCTTATACCGGTTGTCCAATCATCGGCTGGACAAAAAGTCCGGAGAAAGACATTGCCGGCTATATCATTTATAGGGAGGACCCTGTTTTTATTGCCATTGACACAATTCCTTCCGATTCAACTGTGTTTCTGGATAAGGCAGTGAAAGGCTGTCTGAAGTCTTACACCTATGCCCTTGCAGCCATTGACAGTTGCGGGAAAACAAGCTATGGCACCTATGTGCTTGCCCCACATAATATGGTTCTGGATTCCCTTTCCATTGACCCCTGCGAAAGAAAAGCCTATCTAAGGTGGAATGCTTACGATAATATGCCTGGCGGCCTGGGAGGGTATATCGTTTACCGTCAGATAAATTTTGGTAGTTTCACTGCAGTAGGGAACATTGCTCCTGGTATAACAAGCTTTTATGATTCTACACAATTCATCAACGGGAATGATTACACCTATTACATTCAGGCATTCAGCCAGACCGGAGCCGGGACTTCCTCCTCCTGTATGAAAAAAGTAACCTATCATGGCCCGGTCATACCGGATACCTTATACATCACCCAGGTGAATATTGCCAATAACAATGTTGTAGAAGTGGGATATTATTATTCTCCTCCCAACAGGATCAGGCAAATGGTCCTGGAGAGGTCTGATGATCCTTTGGGTCCATTTAGCCCCGTGGATACCCTGGGTGCAGCCACAGGCTTTTTCCTGCCTCAGCTATTCCAACTGGATGATCCCACAGCGAATGTAAATCAACAAAGCTATTATTACAGGCTCGCAATGATTGATAGCTGCAATAAAACTGCCATGTATTCGGAGAATGTTTCCCGCACTATTTTCCTGAATATTACGAGTCCTTCAACAGCCTACAATCTCCTTGAATGGAATGATTATTCCACCTGGTATAACGGGGTTGAGCAATACGAAGTTTACAGGACCCTGAATGGTGTTCCTGATCCATCTTCCCCGCTGGGCCTGGTGACGGGTATGCCTTACAGCTTCCAGGATAATTTACTGTCTGTATCCCCTACAGCCCAGGTTTGCTATTATATCCGTGCTGTTGAAAACCCCGGCAATCCGGTTGTATCCATTGCTTTTTCGATGTCGAACCTGGCATGTGTTATTCGGGAGCCCCTGTTTATCATGCCCACTGCATTCAATCCCGAAGGGACAAATTACAGGTTTCGGCCTATACAGGCATTTGTGGATCCGGATGCTTTCATGATGCAGATTTATAATAAATGGGGACAGAGAATTTTTGAGACTTCTGATATTGATGCCGGGTGGAATGGTATGGTGAAAGGCATTTTGGCCCCGGCAGATGTTTATGTATATTATATTAAATACAGATCATTACAAGGAGAAGACTACGAGAAAAGGGGGACAGTTGTTTTAATAAAGTAGTTACTGCAATTGCTAAAATGACAGACCATTGTCAGCCCACTTTTTTGTTGCCAGAACATTTCACTTATAATTTTGTTATCAATTTTTATATTAAAAACAATCAGATACTGAATTCGCAATTTAAACCCTATCCCGGATTAAAAATCTATGATCATTTCCCGAAAATTTTATCTGCGAAAATCAGATGAAAGTTTATTGAAAAATGACGGGAACCCTGAAAATCGATAGATAGAACAGGCAATAAAAAACAAACTTATGAGAAAAAACATTGGTCTTAGCTTCATTCTGCTTTTAGCAACTTCATTACTTTTCATCACCTGCAAAAAAGATTCATCCGAAGATGGCAAACTCGACCTTCTGCAGTTAGGCAACAGTAATATAGTGCCTTCTGACTGGGGAATCAGAGGATTTAATCACGCCGGCATGCCTATTATTCATCATCCGACCGATAATTTGTATGAATGGGATGAAAAAGACAATACATTTAATAAACTCGGGAATACGATTCCCAATGCTGTGCAGGTAGCAAATTCAAGAGTAGCACAGGATGCAAAAGGAGATTACTATTATCTTACAGGCTTGCAGGGTGATGTTTACATTTTAAACAAATCAACCAATCAGTGGGATTTATTAAACATAGCAGATGGTTATAAAAACAAAATGCTTGTGAATAATACAGGAGATATTCTGTTGTATATGGATAACAGGCCAATTGGCGGAAAAGAAAGCTATTATCTAAAGGCTTCCACCTCCTCCGATTGGGTGAAACTGATTGATAAACCCTCTGATATTGATGAAACAGCAGTTCCTGCTTTTTTGACTGATGACGGACTCGCCTATTTTAACTACGCCTCTTCTCCAGCAACGGTTGATGGAAGCGGAATTTATTCTGACATTGTACTAAACACTAAAACGGGTACATTTCACAAATTATTTGATAAGTCGGAACCAGATAATTTTCCAGTGACAGAAGGCTATATTTACAATGCATTTAACACTGATTGTATAACTTCAGAAGGTGTAATTTATGCTATAATCAACAGCACAACAAGTGCTACAGCGGCCATTTATAAACTTACTCCCGATGTACTTCCTGCCAAATTTGTAAAAATTCAGGATCTTGACCTAACCAGATTAGAAGAAGACGGTTATTTGAGTTTGCGCGGATATAAAATAAATGAAGCAACCGGGAAAGTGAAGATCAGGTTAAGCTGTATGAAAGGTTTATATTCTCACAAAAACATTGGCATTGCCAGCTTAGGTTCTTCAAGTATAAAAATTCTTGAACATGATGGTCCTCAACGAGGTTTTATATCAAGGCCCTGATGGTTCTGTTTTTGTGCAAAACTATCAAGGTTATATATATAAATGGAACTAAATACCGGTGATTTTACAAACACAGCCATTTATTCAGAAGCTAAATAGGTTTGCGATCCGCCAACCGGCGGATAAAATAACAACTCCCGGTATAACTCATTCTAAACAGCTTGGAAGTTGCAAACCAGGTAAGAATGAGTTTATAACAAGAAAAAAAAGATTTAATATCGATTCGTGAGTTAATAAATATGCATAAAAAAAATTGTCAGGCTGCCGCAAGGTGGCCTATTTTTTTGTTGAAAATGAAGAAGTTTTTATTAATTTAGAGCTGAGGTATAGAGTAATAAAATTTTGTTTATCCACTCATAAAGACAACTAGCATAAATTTTATGACTGCTATAAACGAAATATCCTGACACCAAACTCACACCACCTCTTCCGAAAACGCAAATGCCAATTTAAAGTGAGTTTTTTAAAATAGCTAAATCTAATTGTCCAAGTTCAAAGAAAAGCTTCTAAATTTTAAAATAATTGCATATTAACCTTTAATCTGATGGTTATGAAAAAATTAACTACTCTTTGGATCTGCTCATTTGCAGTAATAGTAATTGCATTGCTCCTTTCCAGCAGTTGCAAGAAGGATAAAGACAATTCTACTCCACAAGTGCCGGAATTTACCATAACTGCTGATACCGTCTGGCTTCAGGGAGGGGGAGATGGATTGCAATTCTTTGGTAAATGCACAAATGAGGATGTTAAGATGAATAAAGTGATCGTAACCTCTCCTCTCTCTGCCCAGACTTCCATCTTTGAATTAAATGGTATTTCGGTTGATAAAAACACCGAATTTTCTTTACAGGACAATAATGTTGCTTATTATAAAGAAGTCGGAACCTGGAGTTTTACTTTTTTGGGGAAACGTGCTTCAGATAATGAAAGCTTTTCGGTAAGTAAAACGCTTTTAATTTCTTCTAAATAATTGTGATCATGCCAACATAAAGCTTTAGTAAAAGCATTATTAAGTATACCCGTCACTATACCGAAACTACAGAATTCTGGATTCTTGAATTCTGGTTCGCCAACTGGCGGATGAATTCTTTTCACCCCTCCCATCAATATCATATCATACAAATCATCTATAAAAGAAATATAATAATTCACGCGTGGAATATCAAGAGCAATTTCTATCATTTATCCTTAACAATTTTTAATAAAGCCTTTCGTGAAATTTAATAAATTTGCACATTCAAAAAAAAGGCTATGTTCACTGATGATCAAAAATTTGCCGGCGAAGGACTGACTTACGATGACGTACTTTTGGTACCGGCATATTCTGAGGTTTTGCCACGGGAAGTTGACACCTCTTCGTTCTTTACCCGACGGATCCGGCTGAACATTCCGATTGTTTCGGCTGCTATGGATACGGTTACCGGGTCTACGATGGCAATCGCCATTGCCCAGGAAGGCGGGATTGGGGTGATGCACAAGAATATGAGCATCGAAGAGCAGGGTAACGAGGTATACAAGGTGAAACGTGCTGAAAATGGTATGATCATCGAACCTATTACCCTGAAAGAGGATGCACTGGTTGAAGATGCTCATAAGATTATGAGGGAATTCAAGATCGGGGGCATTCCCATTATCAATAACCATGGAATACTGGTAGGGATTGTCACCAACCGTGATCTTCGTTTCGAAAGGAATGCTTTGCGTCCTATTGCGGAGATCATGACCACCAATAACCTAATCACAACTACTGAATTCACGGATTTTGAAAAAGCTGCAGACATCCTGCAGGAGCATAAAATCGAGAAACTGCCTGTAGTGGATAAGGATTACCGGCTGGTTGGCCTTATCACCTACAAAGATATTATCAAGATCAAAGCCAGGCCCAACGCCTGTAAAGATGAGCATGGACGCCTAAGGGTTGCCGCTGCTGTGGGTGTAACCGGTGACACACTTGAACGTGTAACTGAATTGGTACGTCATTCGGTGGATGCTGTGGTGATTGATACCGCTCATGGCCACTCGAAAGGGGTTTTGGAAGCTGCCCTGATGGTAAAGAGGCATTTTCCTGACCTGGAGTTAATTATTGGAAATATAGCTACAGCAGAAGCCGCCCTGGCCCTTGCAAAAGCAGGAGCCGATGCAGTTAAAGTCGGAATTGGCCCGGGATCTATTTGCACCACACGTATAATTGCAGGGATAGGAGTTCCGCAGCTTTCAGCCATTTATGAAGTAGCAAAAGCATTAAAAGGAAGCGGGATACCGGTAATTGCCGACGGAGGAATCCGCTATACCGGCGATATCGTAAAAGCCCTGGCTGCAGGTGCACATTCCATTATGGCAGGATCACTCTTTGCCGGGGTGGATGAGTCACCCGGTGAAACCATCATTTACGAAGGACGAAAATACAAGACTTACAGGGGAATGGGGTCTATTGAAGCCATGCAAAAAGGTTCCAAAGACCGCTATTTCCAGGATGCGGAAGATGATATCAAGAAACTTGTTCCGGAAGGAATCGTTGGCAGGGTACCCTATAAAGGGACACTTTCAGAGGTAATTCACCAGATGGTCGGTGGATTGCGGGCAGGCATGGGCTATACCGGCTCTTCAAATATTGCAGAACTCCAGAAAGCCCGGTTCATAAAGATCTCAAGTGCAGGGGTCACTGAAAGCCATCCGCATGATATTACCATCACCAGTGAAGCACCCAATTACAGCAGGTAAGGAAATTGTTTAGCATCTGCATTCAGTATTGATGTGCCGGCCTTTTTCTTCATACATCCAAACCTCAGGACACCTGCCTTTCATGTAATAAAGAAACCATTCAGATTCATCTGTAAAAGAAAGACTATCTATAATAAACCCAACAATGAAAAGGATACTACCCGTTATTTTCTTTTTGCTTTTAACCGGCATTTCAATTAAGCCATCATTTGCCCAGACTAATGATCCTGTAATGATACAGGTTGCTGACGAATCCATTACCCAAGGAGAATTTTTGAGAGTTTACCAGAAGAACAACACTAAAGGTGAAGCCCTTGAACGCCAGGCCCTCGAAGAATATCTTGAACTGTATATCAATTTCAGGCTTAAAGTAAAAGAAGCGATGTCGTTGGGGATGGATACCATCAAATCATTCCGTGATGAGCTCTCCTCCTATCGCAGGCAATTAGCTCAACCTTATCTTATTGATGATAAATCGATTGAAGCTCTCGTACAGGAAGCGTACAATCGCAAACTTTATGATATCAGGGCCAGCCATATCCTGCTGAAGGTCGACAGGATGGCTTCTGCAGCTGATACACTTGCTGCCTGGAATAAGATCATGGAACTCAGGAAAAGGATCATGAAAGGAGAAGATTTCGGTAAACTAGCCATGGAGGCTTCTGAAGATCCATCAGCAAAAGACCGTATGTCGGAAGGCCGGAATGTTAAAGGAAACCACGGCGACCTGGGCTATTTTACCGCTTTCGACATGGTTTATCCTTTCGAAAATGCAGCGTATAAATGTAAGATCGGAGAAGTTACCCAGCCAGTAAGAACCGATTACGGTTACCACCTGATCAAGGTAACAGATAAACTTCCGGCAATGGGGAAAGTCCAGATTGCCCATATCATGATGGTATTCCCTAAAAAAGCCTCAGTGGATGATTCACTCAAAGTGGCTGATTCCGCCAATATGGCCTATAAACTATTACAATCCGGCACCGAATTCGCCACAGTTGTAAAGCAGTTCACCGACGACAAGAGCACTGCCGATAAAGGGGGGTTGCTTCCCTGGTTTGGAGTTAACCGCATGCTTCCTGAATTTATCCAGGCAATCAGCAAACTCAGGAAAAATGGCGATTTTACAGAGCCTTTCCAGACAGATTATGGTTGGCATATCCTCAAACTGAATGACAGAAAACCCATTCCTGGATTCGATGAGGATAAGGATGAACTCAAAACAAAGGTGAATAAGAATGACAGGGTGGTTCAATCACAGGATGCCTTTGTTAAACAGGTGAGAAATGAATATGGATTCCGCGAGGATCTTACTGCTATGAGGGAATTGAAGACCGTTGTCACCGATTCAATTTTCAATGCCAGCTGGACTTCCAGGGAAGCAGGCGCATTAACAAAAACCATCTTTACCATCGGAACAAAAAATGTTACTCAGACCGATTTTGCTGAATTCCTTGCGAAGAATCAGAAAAAAGGACCCAAACATGATATTGCAGCTTATATCGAGACCCAATACACTGATTTTGTAGATGAATCAATTATTAAATATGCTGATAATCAGCTTGAAAACAAATATCCTGACTTCAAAGCTTTGATGACAGAGTACCATGATGGCATCCTGTTATTCGACCTTACCGACAAAAAAGTCTGGACCAAAGCTGTTAAGGATACCATTGGTTTACAATCATTCTATGAGGAAACCAAGAAAAACTACATGTGGGATCAAAGGCTGGAAGCTTCCATTTTCACCATCAAGGATATGAGTGCCGTTAAATTACTGAAGAAGATGACTAAAAAAGGGCTTCCGGATGATGTGATACTGGCTGCCATAAACAAAGACACCATTCAGAAAGTAACTGTAGAGCGTAAGAAATTTATCCGCGGAGAAAATGCCATTATCGACAGCCTTGACTGGAAACCTTCCATTACCGGGCCATTTACAACTTCCTCCGGAAAGAATGTACTCACTGTTATTCATAGGGTTGTAAGTCCGGAACCTAAACTGCTGAGTGAAGCCCGGGGATTGATCACGGCCGATTATCAAAATTATCTTGAAAAGGAATGGATTGCCGAACTAAGGTCTAAATATCCGGTGAAAGTGAATAAGGATGTTTTCAATGCTATTTTCATTAAATGATAAGGAACCTACTGGTATTTTTTACTTGTGCCCTGTTTGTATCAGCCTGCAACTTATTGCCCAAAAAGCAGGACAGTAAGGGCTCGGTTGCACGTGTTTATGATAAATACCTTTATGCCAAAGAGCTGAATGGTCTTGTACCCGCAGGCACCAGTAGCAAAGACAGCCTCAATATCACCCAGAATTACATCAATAACTGGATTCGGCAGGAATTGCTTCTTCACCAGGCTGAAGCAAATCTTGATGATATTCAGATGAATTTCACACAACAAGTTGAACAGTACAGGAATTCCCTGATCATCTTCCAATATGAATCGGAGTTGGTTAAGCAAAAGCTTGATACCAATATTACCATGCAGGAGATTGAGGATTACTATAAGCAAAATCAAAGCAATTTCCTGCTTCATGAAAACATCATCCGGAACATATATGTTTCTGTTAGAAAGAGTTCTCCTCATCTTCCCCGTTTCCGCCAACTTATACGAAGTGAAAGAGATGCCGATAAGGAGAAACTCATGGAATTCTGCCAGATGTATGCCGAAACCTATCAGCTTGACGATCAGGCCTGGACTTCCTTCAACGAATTTGTGTCTAAAGTGCCTGTAGCGGCAGAAGATCAGAGAAGTTTCCTGGAACGCAATCCCTACTTTGAAGTTCAGGATTCTACCTTCCAATACCTTGTACGAATAAAAGAGTTTAAAATAAAAGAGAGTGTTTCACCGTTGAGTTTTGAGGCAGCCAATATCAGGGTTATCCTTTTGAATAAGCGGAAATCGGAAATGCTTAGCCGAATGGAGGAAGATCTGTTCAAAGCTGCTCAACAGAAGAAAAATATTGAAATCTACTAACGACTGATCCAAATACGATGATTAAGCAAGTATTCCTGATTGCCCTGGCCTTCCTACTGGTATTAATAGTAAAACCTGTTTCCAGCCAGGACAAGGTCATAGATGAGATCGTTGCAGTCGTCGGCAGTCATCCGATACTGCTTTCTGATGTTGAAAATCAGTATCAGCAGGCGCGTATTCAGGGTACAATAGGTGATCCTGTAATGCTTAGGTGCAGAATATTTGAGGATCTGCTCTTTCAGAAATTATTGTTATATCAATCGGAAGTGGATAGCCTTGTTGTGGATGACGACCAGGTAAATGGTGAGTTGGACAGGCGATTACGTTATTATATTCAACAGTTTGGTTCCCAGGAGAAACTGGAAGATTTTTATGATAAGTCAATTGTTGAATTCAAGGCTGAATTGCGGGAACCGCTTCGCCAGGAAATGCTTGCTGCCCAGCAACAGGGTAAAATCACGGAAAATATCAAGGTCACCCCTTCGGAAATAAAGGCATTTTTTCATCAACTCCCCCCCGACAGTGTGCCTATCATCCCTACTGAATATGAAATTGCCCAAATCGTTAAACAGCCTCCTATCAGCCAGGAAGAGCTAACAGCAGCAAGGGAAAAGATCAGCGGACTGAGAGAGCGTATCCTGAAAGGTGAGAAATTTGCCACCCTTGCTATCCTTTATTCTGAAGACCCCGGGTCAGCTACCAAGGGTGGTGAACTGGGATTGTTCGGGAGAGGAACAATGTATCCGGAGTTCGAAGCTGCTGCCTTCAACCTGAAAAGTAAATCAGATGTTTCAGAAATCATCAAGACCAAAGCTGGTTTCCATATTCTTCAACTTATAGAACGAAAAGGTGAATTTGTAAACATCAGGCATATTCTTATTGTCCCGAAGGTTTCTACCCTCGACCTGATGAAAGCAAGCAGTAAACTCGACAGTATTGCTGAACTGATCAGAATTGATTCCATCACTTTTGATAAAGCAGTTAAAAAATATAGTGATGATCCCGGCAGGGTGAATGGCGGCCTGCTTCAGAATGCCAATAGCGGAAATACACGCTGGCCTGCTGATGAACTGGATCCAAAAGTTTTCTTCATCATCGACAAGTTGAAAGTAGGGGAAACCTCCGCGGCTATTCCTTATACCACTGATGATGGAACCCAGGCATACCGTTTGCTTAACCTGAAACTTCGCACCGATCCCCACAGGGCTAATCTTAAGGATGACTATAATACCATTCAGGAATGGGCCTTGAATAAAAAGAAAGAAGAAGCAATGGGGAAATGGATCGGGGAAAAATCAAAAACAGCCTATATCCGCCTCAACGACAAGTATAAAAATTGCGAATTGAAGTATGAGTGGAATAGGGATTAGTTAATTCGACAATTCGACAATTCGACAATTTGAAAATTTGAAAATTTGAAAATTTGAGTAGGAAATGTGGAGATTGGGGAGAGATAATGAGAGAGTGTGGAGAGTGGAGTTGGGGGGGGGGGGGGTTGTGGTGGTGGGGGGGGGGGGGTGTGGGGGGGTTGGTGGGGGGGGGGGGTTGGGAAATGGGAAGGGTTGGGCCAGCGGCGGAGGTCTTGAATAACTAGCGCCCCCTTTCCAAGGGGTGTCCGCCTGAGGCGGACGGGGGATTTTTGCGATCTTCGTATATATCACAGTATCACCAAAAAGGATATTAAGAAGTGACGATTAAAATTGAGATAATAAGCTGATTAAATTGAAGAATAGAAACACAGATTTTAGCCGATAGATAAAAATTTGACAATCTGCTTAAGTATTAATTCATATTTTGCGAGTGCCTGTAAAGGAGTGTTCAACTAACAAGTAACCAAATCAAGATCGATTCATGACCCCATATAAATCAGATACAGAAGCCCTGGATGCCTTCGTTGTAAAATACAACGAACTAAGGAAGGAGATCGGCAAAGTGATTGTCGGGCAGGATGAAGTTGTAAAAAACGTCCTGATTGCTATTTTCAGCAAAGGACATGGCTTGCTTGTAGGGGTTCCGGGTCTGGCAAAGACTCTCATGGTAAATACGATCAGCCGTGCACTGGGACTTACCTATAGCCGTATACAGTTTACGCCCGACTTAATGCCCAGTGATATCATTGGAACGGAAATCCTCGATGAAAACCGTCATTTTAAATTCATCAAGGGTCCTGTTTTTGCCAATATTATCCTCGCTGATGAAATCAACCGCACTCCGCCCAAAACACAGAGTGCATTGTTGGAGGCCATGCAGGAAAAAGCTGTAACAGTTGCAGGGATCAACCATAAACTTGAAGAGCCTTTTTTTGTATTGGCAACACAAAACCCAATTGAGCAGGAAGGCACCTATCCCCTTCCTGAAGCCCAGCTTGACCGATTCATGTTCAATATCTGGCTGGATTATCCTTCCTTTGAAGAAGAAATCAGGGTGGTGAAAACTACAACAGCCAATTATGTAGCAGATATAAAAGTGATTCTGCAGGCTGATGAAATTGTATACTTCCAGGATCTGATCCGCAGAATTCCTGTTGCTGACAATGTTTACGAATATGCTGTAAAACTGGCTGCCAGGACACGTCCTGGTACTACAAGTGCACATCCCTGGGCAAATGATTACCTCACATGGGGCGCCGGTCCACGTGCCTCCCAATACCTGATCCTGGGCGCAAAATGCCATGCTGCAGTTAATGGTAAATACTCCCCGGATATTGAAGATGTTATGGCTATTTCTACCGCTATATTAAGACATCGTATTGTCCGCAATTACAAAGCGGAAGCCGAAGGAATCAAAGAAGAACATATTGTAAAAGAGTTTCTGAAATAGGCAGGGCAGAGGAGGATAAGGGGGCCCCCCCTCCATTCTGCGGCTGTTGTCTTCCACCCCCCCACAAAATTCCCTTGATTTAAGAATGTCGATTAACCCCGCCTGAATGCGAAAAACCACCCCAAAACAACAAACCCCCCGGGGGGGGGGGGATTTTTGATTTTTGAAGTGCTTTACTTCTAAATTCTCAATTCGTTGATCTTCATTCGTTAATCAATATTACTTCCTGTTTTCAGACTTCCTATTATTCGTTGTACTTTTACACTAAAATCGTTTTTCGCTTTTCATTCCTCAATACACCCCATGCCATTTTCATCCCTGGGCCTTTCAAAAGCCCTCATAGAAGTGATTGCTGAACAAAACTATGCTCAGCCCTACCCTATTCAGCTGGAGGCCATCCCTGCCATTCTGAAAGGCAAAGACCTGCTTGGGATTGCCCGAACAGGCTCAGGTAAAACAGCGGGCTATGTATTGCCTATACTGGAAATGTTGCAGCATCAGGAACCGACGAAAAACAGGTATATAAAAACCCTTGTTCTTGTACCATCAAGGGAACTTGCTGTCCAGGTGGGAGAGGTTTTTCAGTTGTTTGCATCCCGACTTCCCCGAAAGGTTAAGATCCGTTCTGTTTTTGGAGGGGTCTCCGTTAATCCCCAGATGATGCAGATGATAGGTACCGATATCCTTGTTGCCACTCCCGGACGCCTGCTCGACCTGGTTTCCTCCAATGCTGTGAAACTCTCAAAAGTGAACACATTGGTAGTGGATGAAGCTGATAAAATGCTTAATCTTGGCTTTAAAGAGGAAATGAATTCAATATTTACGCTCTTACCGGCAGAAAGACAGAACCTCCTTTTCTCGGCTACATTAAGTAATGAAGTAATTACTATCAAGGAATTGCTTTTGAAGGATCCGGGAATTATCCGGATAGATGAGGAAGACACCTATATCGAACACATCAGGCAGGTTGGCTATTACATTGAAAATGAGCGGAAAGGTCCTCTTTTACGGTATCTCATCAAAAAAGAGAATATGCAGCAGGTGCTGGTCTTTGTTTCTTCCATCAAACGTGCAGACAATGTTGTAAACAAGCTTTATATAAATGGGATAGATGCAGAAGCTTTGCATAGTGAGCGCAGCCAGGGAGGAAGGACCACTGCATTGAAAAATTTCAAATCAGGAAAACTAAGGGTACTGGTCGCAACAGATCTTGCTTCCCGCGGACTGGACATCCAATTCCTTCCCTATGTCATAAATTATGAATTGCCACGCTCTCCCAAGGATTATATTCATCGCATAGGCCGGACCGGACGGGCTGAATCGTCAGGAACAGCTATTTCCCTTATTTGTCCCGAGGATATTCAACATTTTAAAGTAATCCAGAAAAAAATGGGCCGTATTGTAGATATGACTGAGACCTTTGACCTGGATTTAAGGGGATACTAGAAATCTAGTCACAAATAACAGGGAGTCAGATACTCTTTCACGGGTCGTTATTCTCAAAATCCAATTGTTAATGAATTGGATTGTCGATTAACGATTTTTGATTTTTGAAGTGCTTTACTTCTAAATTCCGAATTCGTTGATCTTCATTCGTTAATCAAAATTGCTCCTTGAATTCAGATTGTCGATTAACGATCTTTGATTTTTGAAGTGCTTTACTTCTAAATTCCGAATTCGTTGATCTTCATTCGTTAATCAAAATTGCTCCTTGAATTTAGATTGTCGATTAACGATCTTTGATTTTTGAAGTGCTTTACTTCTAAATTCCAAATTCGTTGATCTTCATTCGTTAATCAAAATTGCTCCTTGAATTCAGATTGTCGACTAACCTTTGCTTTTCATGTGATTTCTCGTTATCAGTCTCTGCGATCTGAGGCAAGCTATTCACTGTGATTTTGAAGTGCTTTACTTCTAAATTCTCAATTCGTTGATCTTCAATCGCTAATCAAAATTGCTCCTTGAATTTGGATTGTCGATTAACGATCTTTGATTTTTGAAGTGCTTTACTTCTAAATTCTCAATTCGTTGATCTTCAATCGTTAATCAAAATTGCTCCTTGAATTTGGATTGTCGATTAACGATCTTTGATTTTTGAAGTGCTTTACTTCTAAATTCTGAATTCGTTAATCTTCAATCGCTAATCATTATTTGATCATCAAATGCAATGATAAATCCAGCTTTACCTGAACAGCTTGATGATATCGTTTCCGTTGGCAAAGATCAGTAAGGCAAACAAGAGTACCATTCCAACAATCTGGGCATATTCCAGGAATTTATCACTGGGTTTACGTCCGCTGATAATTTCGAACAGCAGGAATAGTACATGCCCGCCATCGAGTGCAGGGATAGGCAATACATTCAGGATTGCAAGCATGATCGACAGGAAGGCTGTCAGGCCCCAGAATGCTTCCCAATCCCAGGTAGAAGGGAATATCTTCCCAATGGTAATAAAGCCGCCTACCGATTCGTATGCCTTTACTTCAGGCGAAAAGATCAGCTTTAGTTGCTTCAGGTAATTGCCAACTCCCCTGTAAGCCTTTTTAATGCCTGCGGGCACCGCTTCTATGATATTATAATGATGTTCTTTGAACGTAAAATAGCCGATCGGTGGTTTGGGTGCAATACCTAGCATACCTGTTTCAGGGACTTTAACGATCATCCTGGCGGTATCGGCTCCCCTGAGGGCAACAACTGTCACTTCCTGGTTCTTTTTCTTGCCCAATTCTGTTTTAAACTGGTCAAAGTAAGGGGTTGAAAGCTCATTCAGACCGATGATCTTATCACCGACTTTAATACCTGCGCCCGGAGCAATTGAACCTTTAGCAAAATCCGCTACTTCGAAAGGAATCCTGACACTGATAAATTCAGGTGACTGGTGCTTAATAAGTTTCGAGATAAAGCCCTGTGGAACTTTAAGATCGAGCTTTTGACCTTCTCTTTCAACCTGGATGCTTTGTGCATTGTCGAGAATAATTCGCCCGGGGATTTTAAAGAAATCTTCAACCTCTTCATTATTGACACTCAAAATTTTGTCGCCATTCTGCAAGCCAAGCAATTGTCCGACAGAATCCACAGTAATCCCGTACTTCACCTCTTTGGTTGGCAGGTACTCTTCTCCCCATGCGGCAAGGGTGATAATATAAATCCCGATGGCAAGGAGAATATTCACAGTTACACCACCCAACATGATTATCAGCCGCTGCCAAGCCGGTTTAGAGCGGAATTCCCATGGCTGGGGCGGGAGTTTCATGGCTTCCTTGTCCATGGATTCATCAATCATTCCTGAGATTTTCACATAGCCACCCAATGGTAACCAACCTACTCCATATTCTGTATCTCCCTTCTTAAACTTGAACAATGAGAACCAGGGATCGAAAAAGAGATAAAATTTCTCCACGCGTGTTTTAAAGATCCTGGCAGCCAGAAAATGTCCGAACTCGTGAAAGATCACGAGAATTGAAAGGCTTAATAAGAGCTGTGCGGCTTTGATAAGTATGATCATGAATGGCAATTCTATTTGTTATTACTTTTTAGTGCTGGGTGCTGGGTGCTGGGTGCTG
>JADJGZ010000036.1 GCA_016707785.1 Bacteroidales bacterium
GCATAATATGAGCCGTGTAAATCGAGAGGTTCAGGCCTGTCCCGAAACTTTTATCGGGATACGGTTCTGTGAGAGGTTTTGGGGTGAAATCCCCCTACCTACTCGACTGTAGCCAGTTATTTATTTATAATTTTAATTTTCCTTTCCTGACTTTCAATCGCAAAGAATAACTACAATCGACAGCTTTACCACTTTGCTTTCCAGAAACCCAGTTTTGCTTTTTTGAGAGAAAGTCAATTATAGATTTTTCCATTTTGGGATCTATACTATTTATAATCTGAAAACCATATGATTTGTCATTGCAATTAACGACAAACCATATTTTAATTTCTCCATTAGAATTTCCATCAATTTCCAACTCTTCATTTAATATTTTTTCAAGTTTATCGAACCCATCCTTATATGAAGGAGATTGTTCAACAAAGGTGAAAAATACGATTCTTATTACAAGCTTCGCTACTGTCACAATAATATGTTTTTAGTCCTTTTGATGTTTGAACAGTAATTTTACTTTGTCCAAAAACTGAAACTCCGAAGAACAAAGCGCAAATTATTCCTAATACTTTCATTACTTTTTTTATTTTGTTTTAATTGGCTACAACGTATATATATCCAATAATCGCAGATATATTCTGATATTCGAAAGTCCTTACATCTGTTTATAAATAATATAAGTGCAAATATAATTAAACAACCTGCTTCTTCATACTGAAAATGATTTATTTATTGGAGATCTGTAAAACTTCAAAACATTATAGTTTTAAAAATCAGGAAAAATTCACTGAATACAATAAGCTATGCTGACGAAACCTCATTCAGGTCGTATTTTAAATGTATTCACGAAAACCGCGGCATTGTATGACATATGTGTCAGTTCATCACATGACTGGAATACACACCATTTTGGGGCAAGGTATTCCCAGGTCATTCCTTTCTCAATTCCGGTTTGCTAAATTACTTCATCAACCTCAGTGATGATTTGAAGAATCTTAAGTGAAAATCTTGGGTAAGTTGCTTGCTCCCTGGTGAAGTTGATTATTGTTCTGGATAATCCTGTAAATATAAATATGTGAGGAAGTTGCAATGGCTAATTTATTATTGCGGATCGCTAACCTGCAATCGTCGCCATAACCAAGATCAAGATTTAATCCCGTTTTTACTGTCCCAATCAGTTTCCCTGCCTCATCAAAATGGCTATTTCATCCGATCAGAACTCATGATCCAGTATTCCTGGTTTTCTTACTGCGATGCCTAAGTCGACAACCATTCCACCATAAACATCGTAAGGGGTTTGGCCGGTTTTTACAATTCCACCAATATTATTTATAATTTGATAGTCGTAGAAAGTTCCAGATGGCGGCAAACCCGTCATCAGTCTTTGCAATATCAGATAAATAGGGAATTAGAGCCACTAAGCATCATTGTTTTGGTGTTTTGCCTGATTGTATATCAAAGACCTTCATTTGCCGTTAAACTTCTCATCTGAACCCAAATTACATCATCGTCAAGGCAATCCCGGCAGGAATTTCCTCAAATCCGGAAATGCTTAGAGTGTCGAGGTATTTATCTTCCAGGTAACTGTAGTTTAAAACTTCACCCTCTGCAACATAATTGCCATTCACATAACCAGTTTCATTGAAATAGAATATCCAGAGATTATTGTTTTGATCCCAGTCGATCCCTTTTATTTGCTCAATCCCGGCAAAGCTTGTTTCAGCTTCCAGCTCATAATGAACGGTAAAGCCTGTGGTATCCCATTGCGGGGTTTTCACTTTCAGAATATTGCTACCCTAGATTTTTCCTTATTCATTATACACGTATAATCTGAAGCAATGTTCCGTTTGGGCTGATGGTCCCGCCTGCCTCATTATAATTCTCTTTTGAAATTGTAAAGCTTGTATCTGTCACATTGGTTCCTATGTATACCAATGATCCATTTTCATCGTTCAGGATGTTTGCATGATACTCACCGCCGATGTAAAGTCTGTATTCCCTGAAATCACTGCCATAACTGTGTGACCATGATAATGCAATTGAACTGGGTTTGATTTCAGTGGGCTGGTTTAGGGTAACCGGATCTGGTAATATCAGTGATTCAATTTCGCGATGGTTATTGTTCAACTCAATGGTATCTGTTAAACTACTGAATGAGGAATCAAGCAGGATTTCTCAACTTTCATAATATAGGTGCCTGATGTTAAGCCATTCACTTCAAAATATCCTTCCTCATTGGTTGTTGTGCTCCGGTCATTATTAATTGGAAATATGGGCATCTTTCTTTGCCCTTCCATTTTCATCATAAATGTATCCCGCTAATATGGAGAATCCTTTCTCCATCGGCGGTTGTGTATTCTTCCAGGGAGTTTTCCTTCGACTGAACCACCATGTAAATCATGACCTCATCGGAAGTATTTACCTGTCCGCGCTTGCCGGCCGGGACCACCCTGATCCTGGTATCAGATAATTATTTTGTCGGATAACATCAGCCTGAGGATTGGTTGAGTATTTTAGAGACGCTGCTTATTAATCCTGTTTCATTAATTACTGAGGTAACTTAACCCCTTCGTAAGTGTTTGTATAATAGGCTCCCAAAGGCCCACTTACCGTATAATGAATACTATCTTCTTTGAATGAAGCCCCGGAATGATAGCCAAAAAAAGCACCTGTTGGGGAATTATAAAAACCGTTAGAGTTGTGGTAAATCATTGTACTCCCCTGATAACTATGTTTTATATCATCTGTGGTTAAAATGTTCAGCATATTGAATGCGTTGTTTTTTACAACCGTCAGGGTGTCTTGAAAATAATTCTCAGAACCATTATTTGAATGTGCTACTTTACAAAAATACGTTCCGATGTAATCATTTCTATAGTCATAGGTCACTGAATCGATTGCATCTGTTGTTACCTCATACTGAAATCTTTTCATATTGTTATTATCATCCGAAATCTCAAAATCCAAAACGAGATTATTCGTTATGGTAATTTGATATGGCCCTTCTCCTGTTAAGGTATCAGGAGTATACCATGTAATTGTGTAGTCACCAATATCATATTTGGGCTTTACATCGAAAAGTATTGAAATATGTTTATCAGGGTAATAAATAATTTCATTTGCAGTATATACATAGTCTATTGTTACGTCTTTTGGTTTCTCACACGAATAAAATAAAAGCACTAAAATTGAGAAATAAAGAATTTTAGGGTTTAATTTTATTTTTTGAATCTGATTGAAGAAAGTTTTCATAAAAGATGTTTTTAAGGCCTTATTCGTAAATGCTTTCACAGGGTTGTCGGTAAAGTGTCAGGATTAAACTTTGCTATGCATTTTATGTACAAGGTTTCCTGATAAGCAAAGAACAGGTATCAGATAATTAAAAGGTAGGGAAATACAAGCTAAAAGATTGATTGAGCTTAGTTTAGTAGGTATTTTAAGATGATAATTCGTATGAGTGATTAGGAAGTCAAGAGGTTGAACCATTAGCCGGGATCAGAATAATTGAGTAATTTACTATATAGACAACTGAAATGCATTTTACCCTTACAGGGGGAGCAGTTATTTTTTATTGAGAAAAGGTAAGAGTTTGATTCAATTGGTGTATGCGATACCTTGTAACAGGCTTTCAGGCATATATCCAATGGCTTTCTTGGGAAGCACAAGTTTGAACCTCAGTAAAAGAGTACCCAAAGTAAAATCTAAAAACCGGTCGCATTTAGCGTGTGGTCACAACTGTCATTGTTTTTTTACCAATGTCTCTAATTGACTAATTAATTTCTCCGGTCTTGATGGGAAGTTAGCATCTCTGTCAACAATATTACCATTAGCATCAATAATTGAAAAGCGGGGGAGTGAGAGTTTTCCTTTCATGATCTTTTCGGTAATACCTTTTAAAAAATCACTTCTTAACTGAACATAATAATTATATCCATTTAAATTATACTTTATAACATTTGCTTGCCATCTTTCAATACTCTTTTGATGCAAAACACTATCCGTTTCAAGTTTTTCCAACGCAATATATAATCTAATGATATGATTTTCTTTCATAAAACTATCTATCTGATCATTATGCCTGAGCTCTTCTATGCATTGGCTGCACCATGATGCCCAGAAATCAACATAAATAATTTGTCCTTTGAATTTCGCAAATAGCTCATCAAGTGATTTTACATTTTCAACAAAAACTATTGAGTCAGATTCACTTTTTGCTGTGCCCTGTGCAAAAATAGAAGATGGAATTGCTAAGAAACCTAATAGCATCAATTTTAAGAATTGTGACTTCATAATTTTTTGTTTTTATAGTTGATAACGTTAGCATTTTTCAAATATTCTCTCAGCATTTTTATACATTAAATGATCCACTAAATCCAGCGCATCACTTATTGTGATCCAGTTTTCAATTACCAACTCAGTTAAGGCTTGAGCAATCCCTTTGCGGGCAACAAAGGCATGTCCAATTATATTTTCGACTATCTTATCATCGCCTCCAAATGTGAAGATTTTATTGTTGGGTACGGTAAGTATAAACTTTTTCAAAAAATCTTTAGCTGCCAAAGGATTCATTGACCAGGACCAGCACATATCAATGTATGTGTTTGAATAGTTTTTTGCTAACGATAGCATTTCCTCATAGTGAGGATAACAAAGATGGAAAAAGACAAATTTTGTATTTGGAGATTGTTTGCACAGTGACGCACAATCTAACGGGTTATCCTTTATCCATTGCATATTCATAACATTGTTCATGGCCCATTGGCCTGTATGCATTTTTACAGGTAATCCATATGCTGTAGCTTTATCAACGCAATACCAAAACAAATGGTCCTGAAGTTTTTTCTCTTCCCCGGGACTAATGTTTTGTAAGCTGATTTTTTTAGAAAATATATTTTCGACTTCATTGGCTTCAACCCTTTCAAAATCAAGCCTTCTGAAATATGCATTCCCAATTTTCACACCCTTTGCAATTTGGTTACCTTGAATAAACCACCAATCAATTAGAGAGTGCCAATCTGACAGGGAATTAATTTTAAAGTTTTCGGGTACAGAATAGGGCTTTACCGCTACCTGAATAAGTCCATTTAATGCAATATCCTGAAATAATAAGTCAGGTGACTCGCTTTTTTTAAATGCATTAACAGGGGAATGCACATGACAATGCTTAATATTTGCTATATCCTGAATAATATGCTTATAAAATCCTTTTTTTCTTGTTGATTCGTATTTATTCTGTAACTCCATAATATTATCTTCAGAAATTTCGTCGATACCATAAAGTACCTTGATCGTATTTCGAAAAACCATTCCTGAAGCTGTGTTTTTTAAATCTGGCCAGTATTCATGTAAAATGTGCCACTTTTCTACAGGATTTAAATGATTTGAGAATAAATTATCAAACTTTTCTTTTGGTATTCCGGCTGATATCAAGTCGAAGCCAAAATAATGATTAAGCAGTAAAGCCCAATCATCACAAGGAATTATTGGTTCTGTACAATCCAACCTTTCAGACTCATCAATCAAATGCTCATGAGTATCGATAAATGGCGTTTCAAAAACCTTTTTCCCTATTAAATCTTCAATAATTTCCATTTAATTATTTCTTTCTCGGTGACAGGCCAACATATTGGCGCAACGTCTCGCAAATATATGCCGTTGCCGACTGCGGATTGTTATCTTGTCGATCCTCACTAAAGTTATTGCGGCTGTAAACTTCCAATTCTGCATGTAAACGGCAATTGTCATATATTTTGCTGTTATGGCCAGTTTTTCTTGTTACTCATTGTATTCATATTAGTCATTCACAATTAGTTTTAAATTTGAATGAACTGATGGTGTTGATAAGGAAACAATATATATTCCCGGAGTCAATTTCCTTTTGTCGATTTGAAATTTATAATTTCCGCATACTAATTTTGCATTTGTGATCGAATAAATTTCAATACCGGTTAAACTGTAAATTGACAGGGATACTTTTCCCGTTCCAGCGATATCAAATGAAATGAATGAATTGTCTGATAAGGGATTGGGACAGATAGTAAATTCATTCACACAAAAAGGTTCGTCTATCGCATAGGAAATTAATCCTTTCAGATAATTGATGTATCCATTATCTATCTCATTGTATGTTGCATTAAAGACTGAATAATCCATGCCTGAATTAAAGAACTCTCTGATTTTTTCATAGCCTCCATGATACTCAAGAATGTACTCGAAAAACATGTCACCCAGAAAATAGATATCCAGCACCTGGTTTGGGTTTGTGCTGATATGCTCCAGGTTCACATCTACATTATATTCCTTTGCATAAGCATTAAACAGCCAGTTAATTTCCCACAGACTATGTTCCGGAATCTCCCATCCTAAAGAATGGCGCTGACTGAAGTCAGCTGTACCTTCAGCCCAGAAACCACCAGGTATTTGCCACATAAAGTGGTTATAGAAGATGTGAAAAAATTCATGAGCACACATTCCGTTATATCCGAAATACTTACTATAATAAATCTGTTCGTTATAATTATAATTGGGTGAAAGTTCAATTACCAGGTCTCCACCGCAGGCGACACCACCATTAAAATAATCATCATAGTTCAATAACTGCATCCCAATTTGTTCAGTGGGAACAATAACCACATTAAAACGATGATTTGGCTTAAACTTGTAGTTATCCTGATAAAAAGAGTAGGCACCTTCAAAATATGATACTATCTCAGAGAAATGGGTTGAATCTGATATTGAGCCGTAAAAATCAAAATCAGCTTTGGATGCAAGTAGCTTTATCCTTATATTTTCTGGTTCGGTATAGAAATACTTTAAATAGGCAGGCCATTGGTTATTGATAAAGGAAGAGGCTCCAGGACCAACACTCAGATAGCTCCACCCCGAAAGTAATTGTCCTTCTATGTTACTTACTATCAAATCTTTCTTCAATGTATTGCATATCCCTGAAGTATCAGATATAAAATTAAAATCCGGGATGGGGTTAATGCTTAGATATTTTATAATAGAATCTCTGTGAGGTCTGAATCCGGATTCATACAATCCGAATCCTTCCAGGAAATGGGGAGGTAAATTATCGCGGGTACTCATAAATTTTTTTTCAACCGCCAGCTGCGAGAATTCATTTTGTGCCAGTGTATGAAGATCTGAATAATAACTTACCTGAGCAGGATTTGATAAAAGAGCAAGGTAAATTTCAAGTGTAGATGAATTATGAAAACCACATTTCCATGTTGGAGTTTCCGGGTTAATAATATCGAAGTCTTGCCTATCAGCGTAATAAACTTTGATTTTCTGATTTTCATTAAAAAGGTTTTCTTTTCCGGGCCTGTCCCATAGAGAACTTAGTTTTTCAAATTGGTTTTCAAGTACGTCGTTTATTTCCAGATAGTAATCTGAATTTCCCGGAATATTGGTGTAAAACTCAAAATGATCAGTATTACCAACCAATTCAAACGGTACAGGCGGTGTGTAACTTTTTACACTAAAATTATCCAACAGGAAATTAATACCTGCATTTGCATCTGCCTCGTATTGAAATGCAAAATAGATTGATTCATTAGAATTATCAATGATGATATGGTCTATACTATGCCAAATATTTTCACTTTCACCTAGCGAATAACTGAGCTCTGTCCAGTTCGATTGCAATACATTCCCATTATAAATATTGGTATAGAAGAGTTTTGGTTTTGGTCCGGTATTATTAAACCAGGTGTCAAAATTGATTTTTAACTGAGTAGCCCCTTCACAATTAATTGGCTTTGTAATGAGCCAATCATTCTGCATAAGTTCTGTCTTTTCAAAACGCATACATTGCCCGGGATTTCCATTCCAGGGTATTATATGCCAGTAATGCCACCCCTGCAGATTTTCCGTAGTCCATTTTGTAAAGATACCTTCGGCACTTATGGTTTCTTCAAAATCGTCGAAGAACGGAAGCTCAATTTTTTCCTGTGCACTGGCATTAATTGAAATTATCAGTGCCATAATTAGAAATTGAAATTTAATATTTTTCATAGTCAGCTTTTTAAAATTGGCCGCAACGTATGCATATCCGAATAATCGCAGTTATTTTCTGATATACGAAAGTTGTTACTTCTGTTGATTAATAATACAAGCCCAAATATACTTAAACAACCAGGATGTTCTTACCTGAAATACCCATCTTATTTTAAGTGATGATCTGTAATCCTGCCAATAATTATATTTTAAAATATGCGATGGATATTTTAGTATCTAATAAGCTGTGTGCTTACGAAACCAATTGCAGCCGTCATTTTTACCTATTAAAGAAAATCGTGGTATTGTATGAGATATACGTTGCAGTTCATCACTTTATTGAAAAACTCACAATAACTTAACTCCAATGTTCCTGCAACTATCAACCTGGTCAAGGATTAAATGCTGTCGGAGCCGTTTTCCCGACTAGCGGCCGGCATTCTGGGTTCTTAAGCCTTCAATGAGAGTTCTAATACCTTCCTTTGGTGTAGTTGATTCAATATTAAATCGTTTTTCAAATTTGGTGCTATCAAAAATATAATCTTGTTCATATTGGTACATCATCTCAGGGAATTCCCGCATTATTGGTATAAACAATCCAAGTATTTTGATCATCCAGACTGGTACAGTTTGAATTTTAGGCTCAACCTTAAGTTCATTTGCGATTAACTGAATCCATTGCAGATTGGTTAATTTTTCTTTTGTTGTTGGTACATGCCATATTTGGTTATAGGCATCAATGGTGTTACCAAGCAAAGCAGTTGCCTTAGCTGCATCAGGTGTATATGTATAGGTGTGGATTTTGTTGATATTGCCGAATGCTTGTGCTTTTTTTCCTTTTATTAAATTATCAACAACCATCATACTTAAAGCGCTGTTTTTATTATCCGGCCCATAAAAGTCAGCTGATTTGGCAATAAGCGCTGTCAAAGCATTCTTCTCCACTTCATTCATGATCATTTCATGCAACTGCTGCCTGACCTTTCCTTTTTTACTAGGGGCGTTCATAGGAGATGCCTCGGTCATTCCTGGAATAGCGGATTTGTCATACATGTAAACATTATCAAAGAATACGAGTTTTGCCTGGTGTGTTTTACAGGCATCAATTACCGCTTTCATGAATGGCGGCCATGTATTTTCCCAAACACTTAACTTGTATTCAAAGCCAATGGTAACATAAACCACATCACTTCCCGCTATTGCTTTGTCAATCTGTGAAAGGTCGTTTAAATCAATCGGGAAGAGTTCATCTGTTTCATTTACCTTCTTTGGGTTCCTGCTAACCAAACGAATTTTATCGGTATATTTTGTTAATTCCTTTGCTAATGGAGTCCCAATCGCTCCTCCTGATCCTAATATTGTTTGCATGGTTATCTTATTTGGTTTGCCCTGTTATATTAGTTATGATTCCTGATTTTGCCAGTCGCTAATGTATGGCAATCCGAATAATGCAGTTATATTCTGATATCCGAAAGCCCTTACAGCTGTTAAGTAATACAAGTCCAAATATACTCAATCAGCATACATTTTCATACCTGAAGTGCATATCTATTTATGTCTGGCATCTGACCAAACGTTTTATAGTAACAAAAAATACCTTGAAATTGTTGAGCCCTAATCATTCCCATTGTATCCCTATTCATAGCTGTAATACTTACGCCTATATAGATAAATTCCTCATTTGAAATTTGTGTCCATTTGGGTAATTTGTGGCTGTTTTCTTCCTTCTGCACTTTACTCTCAATTAGAAGCTTAAACCAGATATTTGAGCATTTGATCCAATTTTACCCAAACTCACTGCCTGTTTCAGGCTACTAAGTCAATGGCATAGCTTTTATTTCATGATTATAGCAAATCAGGATCTTAGTCATAGTTTACTTTATCCTGGTTTTCGAATAATTGACGCTTTAATTCCAGTTCGCGGTGAAGTTTTTCTTTCAGCAATTGACGATCTGGAAGTTCTGTGAGATATTCAGCTACTTTAATACCTGCTTTTTCCAATTGAAGAAGTTCAATTTGTTCTGTATTTCCTTCAGCACAAAGAATTAATCCCAGCGGAGGGAATTCTTCTTGCTGCATTTCGTGTTTCTCAAGCCATCTGAGGTACAATTCCATCTGCCCTTTGTCAGCGGCTTTAAACTTGCCTAGTTTAAGCTCAATAGCGATCAGACGCTTAAGTTTTCTATGGAAGAAAAGCAGGTCAAGATAAAAATCCTCACAATCAATAATCATGCGCTTTTGTCGTTCTACAAAGGTAAAGCCAACGCCTAGTTCCATGATAAACTGTTCTAATTCATGTAAAATAGCATCTTCAAGCATTTTCTCGGAAAAAGTGTTTTTTAATCCGGTAAAATTGAGAAAGTAAGGACTTCTAAAAACCAGGTCGGGACTGATATTTCCAGTATCTTTAAGTGAGGTAATTTCTTTCTTTATAAGTTCTTCAGGCTTTTTGCTTATTGCTGTCCGCTCAAATAACATCCCATCAATTTTGTTCCTTAAAGTTTTCACGCTCCAGCCTTCCAGCAGGCACATCTGAGTGTAAAACTCACGTTGTAAGGGGTCTTTGATGGGGATCAATGCTATGAAGTGAGTCCAGCTCAATTGTCGTATGAGCGATACGACAATTTTCCGGTCATCAAATACCTGGGCAAATTGCATCATACGCCTTAGATTTTTCTCTTCGAAACTTTTTCCATACCTACTGGTTAAATGTCGTGCAACAGATACGACAATCTGCTTGCCGTATTCAGCACGTTTATTATCCAAAAAATCCTTATTGATTCTTTTCCCAACTTGCCAGTAAGTTATTGTTAATACTGCATTGGCTGTAGCGGCCAGCTTTTTCCTGTTTTCTTCAATCAGGAATATTAAATCGTTGACCAATAAATCATATGATTTATTTAATTTCTTCATACCAGATAAATCCTTAAGTGAAATTGTATATAAAATATTTATAATGTATATATATCCTAATAATCGCAGTTATATTCTGATATCCAATAGTCCTAACAGCTGTTAAGTAATACAAGTCCAAATATACTCAATCAGCATGCATATTCATGCCTGAAACACACATATTTATTTGGGTTCTGGCCTCAGATCAAACGATATACTATAGCCTGGAAATTTGGCAATTGTTGTACGTGAAATACTTCTGGTGTATCACATCCTTACCAGTTCGGCTTTCTCCATCAGTAAAATCCTATTATTTGAAATTTGTGTCCATTTGTGCCGCATTTGCGCAATTTGTGGCTATTTTCTTTCTCCTTAAATTTACTTTCAGGCAGAAGGTAAATCCACCCATTATGAATGCCTGCCTGCACCGATAGTTCCACCCGGCAAGCAATTATTCATTAAAGAGAGAGGTAAATGAAAAGTAAGATTGCAGTTTATTTCTCCTTACTCACCAGTCGGCCCACAAAATCAAACAGCAGCCTGATCCCCACAGCAGTGCCTCCGGCCGTGCGATAGCCATCCTTTTTATCCAGGAAAGCAGGCCCTGCAATATCCAGGTGGATCCAGGGGTAATCAGTGAAATGTTCAAGGAATTTCCCTGCCGTAATGGCCCCTGCAAAAGGGCCTCCAATATTTTTCAGGTCGGCGATATCGCTTTTCAGCAGCTCCGCATACTCCTCCCAGAAAGGGAACTCCGCAATCCGCTCATGTACCTGCAATCCTGATTCTTTGAGCTTATCCATATATTTCCCGGCACCTGCATGCATCCCTACCATGCCATATTTCCCGATAGCAGCATGAGCTGCCCCGGTCAGGGTGGCCAGGTCAATCACCAGCATAGGATTCAGATTCTTTGCATAACAAAGGGCATCGGCCAGCAATAACCTGCCCTCGGCATCGGTATTCAGCACTTCCACGGTGGTTCCATCCATGATGGTAATCACATCTCCGGGGACATAAGCATTGCCATCCGGACGATTATCCGTGGCCGGCATCAGGGCGATCACATGATAGGGGAGGCCTGCCTTTGCAATGGCATATATAGCCCCTGCTGCAGCTGCCGATCCTGCCATATCACATTTCATGGTATCCATGCTATTGCTGGGTTTCAGGCTCAGTCCGCCTGTGTCATATACCACACCTTTGCCAACTATTACCAAAGGTTTTTTATTGAGGGGTTTTTCAGGCTTGTATTCCAGGATGGTAAAGGTCGGAGGGTCCATACTGCCCTTGTTCACCGCCAGGAGTCCACCCATGCGCAGGGCTTCAATTTTCTGCTTATTCAGTATTTCAGATTTTATACCTGCTTCCTGTGCCATCTTTTCAAAGGCAGCTGCCAGGGCTTCTGCATTCAGTGCCGACAGCGGTTCATTCACCAGCGTGCGGGCCTGGTAAACCGCATCACACACTATGGCTAGTTGTTCAATGCTTTCTTTTTTGCATTCCCTTGAGTGAATCAGGATGGATTCCAGCGTAGATTCCTTTTCCTGCGCATCTTTGCGGTATTTCAGGAACTGGTAGTTGCCAAGCATCATTCCTTCAGCAAAGGCAAGTGTCAGCTCAGGATGCTTTGATAAATCCCATATAGCCAGTCTCTTTATTTTGAAATCATTGAGAGCGCCAAGGATGCTCTCTCCTTTTTTGCGCCATTTCTCCAGTTCCTTTGCACTGCTTTTGCCTTTTGAGGGCTTTGCAATGAAGAAGTGTTTCCCCAGTCGGTTCAGGCTTACAAGGTCTTTATCTTTTACCGAGAAGCGTTGTGCGAGGTAGTCAGTTTCTTCTTTGCTGAAGTAATTCTCGGGTAAGTCTTTCAGGTGGTTAACAAAGATCAGGAGGTTTTCTTCGGATATTTTCTTCTTCGTGCTTAGCGATAGGGTTGGTAACATGGCATAGGGTTTTGGAGTGCAAAAGTACTTAATTTGTGCTAAGAACAGAGTGCTGAGTGCTGAGTGCTGAGCCCGCCTGACCGAGGGGGATTACTTGTTTTATTACAAAACTGTCTCAGTCGGGCAGGTGCTGAGGTTGTGGTTGGAGAATTCGTTATTTAAGGGTAAGATAGTGCTGGTTGGAAGAAAGGAGTCCACAAATGCACACTAATGTCGGCACGAATGCACACGAATGAATCCGAGGAAATCAGCGTCCGTCAGCTGACGGATCCGTTTCATCCCTGCCTCGCCGGCAGGCAGGCGCGTTCCATTTGCCGAGCAACATGATAACTGCATAGAATACCCTTGGGACTCCCAGCACTCAGCACTCAGCACCCAGCACTCAGCACCCAACTTTCTCCCCCATAAAACAATTCCCTCCTCCCATCGTTAAACTAAAAACCACCCGCCTATGCGCTTCCTCTTCACCTTCCTGATTCTGGTACTATTATTTAATTCATTATCTGCACAGTACTCCGGGTTTCATTTCCCGAAAACGGCCCTCAGTCAATTATCATCCCAGGCCATTGATCGCATTGAAAACGGTGAATCCATCCTTCCTGATCATAAATCTGAACCCGGACCGGTATCAGGTGTGGCTCAGCTCAGGGCTAAATATCATGAACTGAAAGGACTGGAACAAAGGATTCTTATGGGTAACAGCCGTATGCCTTCCTCCGATACCCTTTGGGTTACCGATACCCTGGAAATTACCGGCAACTGGTTTCACGAAGGAGCTATCATTGTTGCGCTGGACGGGTTTCTCCACTTCAGGAATGCCCAGGCCACCATACTGGGCGATATCTTTATTTTCGGAAGCAATGCCCGCATTCAGTCCGACTCCTCCACCCTTAATATTCCCCAGGCTTTTTTCTATCAAAGGGTACTGTTTGCCCTGAGTGGTGGTAAGATCAGTTACCGCAATACCACTGTGGACCATAGCGGACTATCGCATAATATCATCCTTGCCGACAGTTCCAGCCTCGAACTGATCAATGTCACCAATAAAGGATTCACAACCAATGGTATTTACGGGAAATCGGAGGTTTATATCGACGGCACCAACCAGGCAGGGGAATTCATTATGATGGAACAATCGAAGCTGGAATTCCACAATGCCAATACAGTCCTGCTCTGGCACCAGTTTCCGGAGGGAGCAAGTGTGAATTTCAGTTTCCCTGGTGCCGACACTGTGAATTCCTATAGGTTCAATGCTGCTACCCCCGGAGTATCTGGAATTGAGTTTGATGTCCTCATCGACCAGTGTACCGATGTGATGTGGGGAATGATGCCGGAGAATAATACCAATATCCATATCAGCAATTCCGAAATACGCGCCATCGGACTCTGGTTTATGGGTTCCGATTCAGTAACGGTAAGCGGATTAGTGGATCGTTCAACCTATGCCGATTTCCTGGCTCCTCTTTCTGACCGCACACTTCGTCTGACCAACAGCAAGGTTACCACCTGGAGCATTTATCCCATGGAGAAGTCGCATGTCGACCTGAGTGCCTGTATTGTTGGGGAAGTAGGGACTGGAGGCCGTTCCAGCCTTCTTGGACAACAATATTTCTGTGATGGTTCCGGAGGCTATGTATGGGCATCGGATTCAAGCATGATGATCAACGGGTTTTCCTATGTGTCGGGGTATGTGCGCAGCCAGGCCCATGGAACTGTGATCCTTGCCTACACTTCCCTTTCAGCCGGGTTCCCAACAGCTATGCAATATTCACTGCTGATGGTGCTTCAGTGCACATTACCTGCCGAGCCAAGAATTTATGATTATGCCGCCGCCTGGTACGCCTATATTGACCAGCCTTTTGAGGTGGCGGCCGATCAGACCGTTGCCGTAACGGGCTCTGCCTGGATTGACAAAATGCCCGGCAGCACCTGGATGGATTTCAGGAAATACCAGCTTTTTTACCAGTTGGCGGAGGCCAATACCTGGACTGAGATACCAGTGGATTCCCTCAATGAAAAAAGGGATGAGGTGCTGGCTTACTGGAATACTGCCGGACTTGAGCCAGGGCAGTACATCCTGAAACTTGTGCTTACCGATGAATGGGGCAACAAGGCGGATGCTATTAAAGCTGTGCAGGTTCAGGCAGCTTATGGCATGAATGAGGCGCCATCAAAGGCAATGAGAATATTTCCCAATCCGGCTAAAGGCCAACTGACGGTTGAACTTCCGGAAGAAATCACTGATGCACAGTTGAAGGTTTCTGATATAAGCGGTAAAACTCTTTTTACCCGAAAATCTGAAAATTATGGTGAAAATAAGGTGATGCTGTCACTGGACGGACTGCTGCCCGGTTGTTATTTGCTGAATGTTGCCAATCGCGGGAAACAGTATTTTCATAAATTTATCGTCTATTAGGGGACTCAATGATGTTATTTGGGAGTTTCAGACATTTGATAAATATTCTATCAGTTAATACTCATGAAAAGCAAACCCATTTATTACGGGATGGAAATCCTGAGTCTGCTGGCGGTAGTGACTGCCTTTTTGCTGGTTGCCCTGTATTTCGATAAGCTGCCGGCCGAAATCCCGAATCATTTCAATATCAAAGGGGAGCCTGATGGGTACAGTCAGAAGAAAATTTTCTGGTCGCTGCCGGTTTTCGGACTTATGATGTATTTATTCCTCAGTATGGTCGGTTTATTTGTGACCCGGGTAACCAGGCCGGAAGAGCGGAAACCTGAAGCCATGCAGCAGGTCAGTTTTATGATTGCGCAGCTTAAGATGATCCTGGTACTAGTGGCCCTATATCTTGTAATTTCTACCATCAGGATAGCCTTCCATCATTCGGAAGGGCTGAGTGTGCTGTTCCTGCCGGTATTTTTGGTGTCGATGGCCCTGGTGATTATCTTAAATATGATCAAAGTCATCAGGCTTCAAAACAAAAAATAAGTTGTTTGTCTGAATGGGTGTTGCAAGCAGAAAGGGGCTGTTTTTTCTTATCTTCGTACAATGAAATCAAAGCCAAAGCCGGTCTTTAACAAGCGCATTTTCTGGGATGTGGATTTTGAAAAGCTCGATTACGATAAGAAGGCTAATTTCGTAATTGAGCGGGTTTTTGAGCGTGGCGATGTGGACGACATCCGCCAATGCCGGCGTTATTACGGGGATGAGAAAGTGAAAGAAGCTTTATTGAACGCAAAATTCCTGCCAGAACATACCCTTTATTTTGCCAGTGCCATAATTGATGAACCTGTTACAGCATTCAGATGTTACACCTTGAGGCAGTTGAACCCGGGACTCTTTCCTTATTAAAAGAGTTGATGAGTTTACCGGAATTAAATGAGTTTGCTCTTGTTGGAGGAACTGCACTGGCATTACGTTATGGCCACAGAAGCTCTGTTGACATTGATTTATTTAATACACACAAGTTTGACCTGGTTGAATTGCCTGTATACCTTGCCAAGCATTTTGGAAACCGTTTCGAGCATAAGCATCAGCAGTCGGGCATAGGTATCTTTTGTTTTATTGATGATATAAAGGTGGATCTTATTCATTTTCCCATTCAACCTATTGCCGACCTTATGATTGAAATGGAGATACGATTTTATTCCGATGCTGATATAGCAGCAATGAAAGTACAAGCGATTCTTGGCCGGGCAAAGAAAAAGGACTTCTGGGATTTACAGGTATTATTAAAGCAACATTCATTGCAGCAAATCATTGACTGGCATCAACAAAAGTATCCAAACCAGATGCTCGCAATCAGTATCCCGCATGCCATCACCTATTTTACAGATGCCGATGAGAGCGAAACTCCTGTTAGTTTCAACGGACAAACCTGGTCGAAAGTAAAGAAGGATATTTCGAGGGCGGTGAGGGAGTATTTGAGTTGAGCGTATGACAGGGTCAGTTTCAGGGGGATTATTCCGTGATGTGGATTCCTGCCAATTACTTTGATTATGCTTAATTTTACCCAAAATTTTCCTGATGACCGTCGAAAAACTCCTGCAGTCTTCTCTTAATGCTGAATTTCTATCCCTTGAAGAAGGCTCCTTCCTTTATACTCATGCATCCACTTCCCAGCTTATGTTTGCCGCCAATGAAGTGCGTAAACGAATGCATCCTGAGGGGAAAGTAACATGGCTGATTGACCGGAATGTAAATTATACGAATGTTTGTGTTTCGGGATGCCAATTCTGCAATTTCTATTGTTCGAAAAATAGCAGCAAGGCTTATATTACCACCCTGGAAGAGTACAAGCAGAAAATCGACGAACTTTTTGCCCTGGGGGGTGAACAACTCTTGCTGCAAGGGGGTATGCACCCTGAATTAGGACTTACCTTCTATACCGATCTTTTCAGAAGCCTGAAACAGATCAATCCTAAGTTAAAGCTGCATTCGCTAGGGCCTCCTGAAGTGGTTCATATTGCAAAGATGGAAGGGCTTTCCTATAAAGCTGTGCTTCAAAGCCTGATAGATGCCGGCCTCGACAGTCTGCCCGGTGCCGGGGCTGAAATTCTTTCCGACAGGGTTCGTAGCCGCATTTCAAAAAATAAATGCACAGCAGTACAATGGCTGGATGTGATGCGTGAAGCCCATCAGTTGGGCCTTACAACTTCGGCAACCATGATGTTTGGGCATATTGAAACTCCCGAAGAACGTATTGAACATATGATCTCAATCCGGCAGGTACAATCGGAAAAACCTGAAGGAGCTACCGGGTTCATCTCATTTATTCCCTGGCCTTTCCAGGATGAAGGTACTACACTGCAGAAAGTTCATGGGGTGCGCAATTCCATCACTGCCGATCAGTATATCCGTACCATTGCCCTGAGCCGCCTCATGTTGCCGAATATTCAGAATATACAGGCTTCCTGGCTCACAGTGGGAAAGGATACCGGGCAACTCTGCCTTCATGCCGGGGCCAACGACTTTGGTTCCATTATGATTGAAGAGAATGTTGTATCGGTGGCCGGTGCCAGCTACAAGTTCGATGCTGAGGGAATTCAGAAAGCCATTCAGGAAGCGGGTTTTGAACCACAGCTAAGGGACCAGCAATTCCGTTACAGGACATACAATGCATAGCACTGATGGGCTTTAAGACAGCTGTAAAGAGTTGATTTTCGTGCCGGTTTGACTGCCAGTATGCAGGGATTATGAAGATGCCTGTTTTTCGGTATGGGCTTTGAAATTATTGAGGATCATCTGCCAGCCCATCTGCTGCATTTCAGCCGGGTTTTCGCTTTCTGCTTCAAAGGATTCCTTCACATCAGTTACTGCTCCTTCTTCTGAAAATTCAATTCGAACCTTTCGTCCGTCAAGCAGGGTATAGGTGATCAGATGATGAGGTATCACCTGGTCATAAATCCCTTCAAAATCAAAGGCAAAGCTTCCATCTTTTGCTGCCATCCTGTAATTGAAACTGCCACCTGCTTTCAGGTTATTTACTGCTGCAGGACAATGCCAGTCGTCGGAAGCATGATTCCATGCCATAATATCAGCCGGGTTTGTCCAGCATTTCCATACCTTTTCAAGATCAGCCTTTACGCTGACCTCTACTGTAATAAGCGTTTTATCCATTTGTCAGGGTATTTACAAGTCAAATCAGTGCTTACCTTGCTTGTGAAAAGTGAAACATCCACTGGATCCCGAATTTGTCGGTGCAGCTGCCATAATATGCACCCCAGAACATGTCCTGTAACTCCTGGATAACAATTCCTCCATCAGAAAGGGCATTAAAGAGTTTATCGGTTTCCTCTTTCGAGTCAGGTTCCAGCATGATATAGACATTATTGCCGAATGTTACGTTGAATCCCATCGAGTCAGGAGCATCAGTACCCATTAACACATGGCCACCGGGAAGGGTAAGCTCAATATGCATGATCAGGTTTTTGTCTTCGGCACTTAAAGGAGGCATACCTTCTGTAGCGGGGATATCACCGAAACGGGATGCTCCATCACCATTGAATTCACCTCCGAATACTGATTTGTAAAAATTGAAAGCTTCCTCTGTATTGCGATGGAAGTTGAGATATGTGCTGACTTTTGCCATTTTATTCAGAATTGGTTTTCCGAATAAACAGTTGGCATAGTGATTTGTTCTATACCGTTGCTGAATCATTTTGCGAACTATGCGCCCCGGTATAACTCAATCTGCAAGAATTCTGCTTTGAACCAAAGGCTCCCCTATGGGGCAAATTCATTGCGATTGAGTATAAATGGAATTTTTGCGAATGAAATCAAGGATTACTGAACTAGCGCCAATCCTGGAAATAACATAGTTTTTTGATGCAGCCGAAGACTTTGAGAGTTTTGAGGGATCTTCAAGAAAATGATTCAGCTTTTTTTCGAAATCAGTATAGTTATGGAATGTTATTCCTCCTTCTGCACTGATTAGTTCTATCGCCTCATGAAACTTCCCGTAATTAGGTCCAAAAAATACAGGCATACCATATACTGCCGCTTCAAGTACATTGTGGATACCAGCCCCGAAACCACCACCTATGTAAGCTATCTTTCCATACCTGTAGATTTGAGATAGCAGTCCGATGGAATCAATAATCAGTATTGAGGTCTTCGCCGACTGGTCTTCTGTAAATGTTGAATAACGCGCTGCCGCTATTCCGGACTGGCTTATAAGGGACTGTATTTCAGAATCGTGAATTTCATGGGGAGCAAGGATCAATTTCACCTTTCCCGGATTTTCATTCATATACTTTACAAGTATTTCTTCATCTGCAGGCCATGTGCTTCCTGCTACCAGGACTGTTTCACCTTTTGAAAAAGCCTCAATTAAAGGGAATTGCTTTGCCTGGGAAGAAATCTCAACGACCCTGTCGAAACGTGTATCTCCGCTAATACTCACATTAGTGATGCCAACAAATTCAAGTAGTTCGGCAGAATATTCATTCTGGACAAAAATATGGGTGAATCCTTTTAAGACACTTCTTGGCCAGTCGCCGTACCATTTGAAAAAATGCTGATCAGCCCTGAAAATGGCTGACACAAGATAATGAGGGATATTCTTCTGTTGAAGGATGTCAAGAATATTGAACCAAAACTCATATTTAACAAAGAAAACAATATCCGGGCGGATGATTTCCAGGAACCGGGCAGCATTATCGCGGGTATCCAGGGGAATATAGCTTATGATATCAGCACCCTTATAGTTTTTCCTGTTTTCAAAACCGGAGGGACTAAAGAAAGTCAGGATGATCAGGTAATCAGGATGTTCAAGGCGGAAGGCATCCATCAGGGGGCGCCCCTGCTCAAATTCACCAAGGGAAGCGCAATGAAACCAGGCTCTTTTAGCCATTGGCTTATTTTCAATGGCTTTCTCCAGGATTTCAAATAGTTGTTTCCTTCCCTGCACCCAAAGCCTGGCCTTATGGTTGAATTTGGCTGAGAGCCTTATCATCAGGCCAAATATGCGGATTCCGGTGGAATAAAGGAAGAACATCGCCAGGGTGCTTTAAGCCAGGATTTAGTAATAATAGTATTCCCGGCCGGTTTTGCGATACAAGGGGACAAGCCAGCCTATCTTTATCCCAACCTGCATATCAAAACGTTTCTCATTGGGAATTAATCGGTCGGCAAAGTAATAGGATCTTCTTGATTGGGTCCAGGCTTCCACTATTTCAATGCCACCGAAGAAGTTGAGGCGCTTGTTATTGTCAATATGCTGGTAGCCTATGAATTGAGTGATTGCAGGGCCATTGCATAACCTATCATATCCCTTTTTATAGTCGGTACGGAGTTGAGGTGTATTGTTTTGTGAGACGTCAATCCTGATCTTATGTTGTAACATTCCGGCACCTGCCATTACCAGGATTCCGGAATTTGGATTCATCGTTTTAAACGGGAAAAGTCTTCCGGTTTTCAACCAAAAAGTATAACCACGCTCACTAACAGCCAGGTTAGCAAAAGTACCTTCATCATTGATCACATGCCCGTCGCTGGTCATAATCCCTTTCAGAACAGAAGAAAGGTTTTTAACATTTCCCCCGAATAAAAAATTTCCTTCGGCAGTAAACATCCATCGGCTTTTCGTCAGGAATGTATATCCTCCTCCGATGGTGTGGGATAATCCAAACCGCTCTTTTAAATCCCCGAAAGGAAGGCTAACTGAATAAGCAGGATAAAACATTGAGATTTTCAGGGTATCACGGGCACTCTGCTGGGCCAGGACCTTCCTGACAGGAAGAAGTATGGAGGATAAACAAAAAAGACTGATGAGGATAAAGTTCCTGTAATACATGTCGCAGCGGTGAGTTATTGCAGCAAATTGAAATGCAAAGATACAAAACTCCTATGCACAGTCTCTTGATTACACACTGAACTTTGACTCATTACAGAGCAATTTATATTTATTTAAGAACCCCGATTCAGGCATTTCAATTTGATAAGTTGTGTAATTTGTATCTTTGCTCACAATATCAAACTTTAAGTTTCTTCAATATGCGTAAAATCTCTATGGTTGACCTCAAGGCTCAATATGATCATATCAAGCCTGAGATCGACGCTGCCATTGGACAGGTAATATCATCCACTTCTTTTATCAATGGACCGGTAGTTAAGGAATTTCAATCCGACCTGGAAAATTATCTTGGTGTAAAACATGTAATCCCATGCGGAAATGGAACTGATGCCTTACAGGTAGCTATGATGGCACTCGGATTAAAACCCGGGGATGAGGTAATCGCACCATCCTTTACATTTATAGCTACTGCTGAAGTAATTGCCTTGCTGGGACTTACCCCGGTTCTGGTAGATGTTGACCCGGACACTTTCAATATTGATCCGGCCTCTGTTGAAAAAGCTATTACTCCCAAAACCAAAGCCATTGTACCAGTACACCTTTTTGGTCAAAGTGCTGATATGGATGCTATTATGAAAATTGCTGAGGATCATGGATTGTTTGTTATTGAAGATGCTTGCCAGGCTATTGGTGCCGATTATATAAAAACCGACGGAAGTAAAGCCAAGGTCGGAACCATTGGTCATGTGGGTTGTACTTCATTTTTCCCTTCAAAAAACCTGGGTTGCTACGGCGATGGCGGTGCAATATTTACGAATGATGATGAACTGGCGAAGAAACTGCGTTCAGTTGTAAATCATGGAATGACTGTAAGGTATTATCATGATGATATTGGGGTGAATAGTCGCCTGGATAGCATACAGGCTGCTGTATTGAAGGTTAAGCTTCCGCATCTTGACAGTTATGCTTCTGCCCGTGGTAAGGCAGCAGCGGCTTATGATAAGGCCTTCGGTGGACATCCCTCACTCAGGATACCGGCACGATTCCCATCCTCAACTCATGTGTTTCACCAATATACGCTGGTACTGAACGGAGTGGATAGGGCAGGCCTTATTGAACATCTTGCCTCGAAGGATGTTCCTGCAATGGTTTACTACCCTGTGCCTATTCATTTACAGAAGGCTTATCTCGATCCTCGTTATCAGCCGGGGGATTTCCCTGTTACTGAAAGCCTGTCGAAGAGCGTATTCTCCCTGCCTATGCATACCGAACTGGATGAGGAACAACTGAACTATATCACCGGAGCTGTACTTGAATTCCTCGATCGAAAATAAAGCTTGTCCGACAAGCATGAATTGTGATTTCCGATTCAAAGTCACGAAGTTGAACAAAGAGTTAAATATCAATCAATTAACTTTTTTGTTTCTTGGTGACTAAAAGTGTTAGATTGAAAAAACTCCCCTTCGGAAAGAGCTCAATTTTCAAATTTTCAAATTAGTCAATTAACATCCTGAAAAATGGAAAACGAAAAAGAATACTTTGCCCACCCGACCGCTATAATTGATGAAGGCTGCATCATAGGAAAAGGTACTAAAATATGGCATTTCACGCATATTATGAGCAATTGTGAAATCGGTGAGAACTGCAATTTTGGTCAGAATGTAGTGGTATCGCCCGGAGTAAAACTTGGTAAGAATGTAAAAGTTCAGAACAATGTATCCATTTACACGGGTGTGGTTTGTGAAGATGATGTCTTCCTTGGGCCTTCCATGGTGTTTACCAATGTAATTAACCCGAGGTCGGCGGTCAACCGCAAGGCTGAGTATGCCCAGACCATTGTCAGAACCGGTGCATCAATTGGTGCCAATGCAACCATTGTCTGCGGCAATGAAATCGGTGCATTCAGCTTCATTGGTGCAGGTGCTGTGGTTACGAAAGCTGTTCCGGCCTATGCGCTTGTAGTAGGAAATCCTGCCCGTCAGTCAGGCTGGATGAGTGAATTCGGCCATCGACTGAAGTTTGATGAGAAGGGTATTGCCACCTGCCCTGAAAGCAAGGAAAAGTACGAACTTAAAGATGGAAAGGTTGCAAAACTGGGGTAGCCCTGATTTGTAATCTTCTTTTTTTTAGAATCAATGTTCTTACACTTATCTCAATCCTGCAAAATTAGGCAGGATCGTTCACTTACCATTCGCAACTCTTTACTGACACTTAGCATATTACAATTGCAGTAATTGTCTATAAATAATTACTGATGAACGGGTAATCTTTACCTTCTTTAAACATTTTATTCGCAATGGGAAAAATATTAGTTACCGGCGGGACCGGATATATTGGGTCACATACTGTAGTTGAACTGCAGAAACAAGGCTTTGAAGTGCTGATCGTTGATAATCTCTCGAATTCCAGGATAGAAGTCCTGGGAAATATTGCAGCCATCACCGGAATATTTCCTGAGTTCGAACATTTCGACCTGGCAGACCAGTCAAGAACTCTCGATTTTTTTCAGAGACATAAAGATATTGTGGGTGTTATTCATTTTGCTGCTTTCAAAGCAGTGGGTGAATCCGTCGCAAATCCTTTAATGTACTATCATAATAACCTTTATTCCCTGGTCAACGTGCTGGAGGGCATGAAACTATCAGGGGTTCAGAACCTGGTATTTTCTTCTTCCTGCACAGTATACGGACAACCGGAAGAATTGCCGGTTACCGAAAAAGCCCCGGTTCAGAAAGCATGGTCTCCCTATGGAAATACCAAGCAGATGTGTGAAGATATCCTTGGATTTACTGTGGGAGTGACTGGTATAAAAGCCATTGCCCTCAGGTACTTTAACCCGATTGGATCTCATGATTCAGCATTGATAGGTGAGCTGCCGCTGGGTACGCCTAATAACCTTATGCCTTTTATTACCCAGACTGCCATAGGGATAAGGGAAAGCCTGAAAGTTTTCGGAGGAGATTACGATACTGTTGACGGTACAGCTGTGCGCGATTATATTCATGTGGTAGATATTGCAAAAGCACATGTGATAGCAGTTGAACGTATGATCGGGAATAAAGGGAAGTCAGACCTCGAGATTTTCAACCTGGGTACCGGAAATGGATTCTCAGTACTGGAAGTAATCCATTCATTTGAAAAGATGAGTGGCGAAAAACTGAATTACAGCATCGTCGACCGTCGTGCCGGTGATGTGGAAAAAGTATGGGCTGATACCCGTTATGCCAATGAAGAACTGGGCTGGAAAGCTGAACGAAGCCTCGACGATATGACCCAGTCGGCCTGGAAATGGGAACTTAAGCTTAAGGAGAAAGTGCTTGAAGCTATTTAGTCATTAAAAGCAATGAAGACCAAAAGGTATTTTGACCTTTTATACAATATATTTTAAACAAACTCATCCATCAACAGAATTCGCTTTATGAAGAACATACTCATCACCGGCGGGGCCGGTTTCATCGGTTCACACCTGGTAAGGTTGTTTGTTAACAAATATCCACAATACAAAATCATCAACCTTGATAAACTTACCTATGCCGGTAACCTTGCCAATCTGAAAGATATCGAGCAAAAACCCAATTATGAGTTTGTAAAGGCTGATATCGTTGATGAACCCACTATGATGGCCATTTTTGAAGCCTATAAGTTTGATGCTGTGATACACCTGGCAGCTGAAAGTCATGTTGACCGCTCTATCTCGAATCCGAAGGAGTTCATTATGACCAATATTGTAGGGACAGTAAACCTGTTAAATGCCGCCAGAAGCATATGGAAGGACAATTTCGACGGGAAAAGGTTTTATCATATCTCAACAGATGAAGTTTATGGTTCATTAGGCGATGAAGGTAAGTTCCTCGAATCAACTCCTTATGACCCCCGGTCACCCTATTCCGCTTCAAAAGCCAGTAGCGACCATTTAGTAAGGGCCTATAATCATACTTTTGGGATGCCAACCGTTATTTCCAATTGTTCCAATAATTATGGACCTTTCCAGTTTCCTGAAAAGCTTGTACCCTTGTGTATCAATAATATCCGACATAGCAAACCCCTTCCTGTATACGGAACCGGTTCAAATATCCGGGATTGGTTATTTGTAGAAGATCATGCCAAAGCAATTGACTTGATTTTCCATAAGGGAGGAATTGGAGAAACCTACAATATCGGTGGGAATAATGAATGGACCAACCTTGACCTGGTAAAGAAACTATGCGAAATCATGGATCAGAAGATGGGACGAGCCCCCGGGACATCGGAACAACTCATTACTTTCGTGAAAGATCGTGCGGGGCATGATTTCAGGTATGCAATTGATTCCTCAAAATTGCAGCAGGAACTTGGATGGAAACCAGAGGTAGTTTTTGCTGAAGGTTTCGAGAAAACGATCGAATGGTACCTCTCAAACCAGGCCTGGCTCGATTTTGTAACCACAGGTAATTATCTCAAGTACTACGACGATATGTATAAGAACAGGTAGGATTTTTTTCGTGCCTGTTGCAGGTTCCATGTTATATTTGTACCTTTATTCAAGATATGGAGAAATATGTATATATTTTTCCATATCATGTTATACGTGTTTGATAAATAATAGTCTACCTGATGGAACAACACCTGGTACAAGTCTTACGCAACAGGGCTGCCCAATATACTGATCGGGAAGTTTTCCGTTTCCGGCCCAGTGGATCCAAAACCTATCAAAGTACCACCTGGAAGGAAGTTGTGCTCCATGTTGATGAAGTGGCACTTTCACTTCTCTCCCTTGGATTTGGTCCTAAATCAAATATCGGAATCTTTAGTGCCAATAAACCTGAATGGACCATTGCGGACTATGGGATTATGGCTATCAGAGGGGTTGTTGTGCCATTTTTCAGCACCGCCTCTAAAACCCAGGTTAAATATATCGTGGATGAAACTTCCATGCAATTGATGTTCGTTGGGAATAAGGAACAGCTTGAATCTGCAGTTTGGCTGATGAATAATAATTCCACCCTTCGTAAAGTTGTTTCATTTGATGAAACTGCAATCGATGGTAAAGATGAACGTTTGATGGGTTGGTCTGACTTCATGGCACTTGGTAAACAAGCTGCTGCCTCCACAACCGATCTTGAAAAAATTCTTGCACAAGCTGAACCCGACGATCTGGCCACCATAATTTATACATCCGGTACAACAGGAGAACCGAAAGGTGTGATGCTTGGACAGGACAATTTTATCAGCTGCCTGAAGATCCATGATCAACGACTGGATGTGAATGACAAAGACGTTTCCATGTGCTTCCTTCCACTTAGCCATATTTTTGAACGCGCCTGGTCGTTTTATATGATCCATTGCGGGGTAACCCTCGTATTCCTGGAAAATCCCAAATCTGTTATCGAGGAACTTCCTCTGGCTCAACCCACCCTGATGTGCACGGTTCCGCGGTTTTTTGAAAAAACCTATGAGGGAATCCGTGCTGAAGAAGCCAAATGGTCACCTATTAAGAGAAAAATCTTCGACTGGACTATCAAAGTTGGTTACGAACGTTCAGAATATCTTAAAGACAGCCTTCCCATTCCAATGGGTTTGCAAATCAAGTATAAGATTGCTAATAAAGTGACCTTACAAAAACTTCGCAGTATTTTCGGAGGCAGTATTCGTACCATGCCCTGTTCAGGTGCAGCTATCAGGACAGAATTACTAAGGTTCTTCCATGCTACCGGCATTTTTGTGAATTATGGATACGGCGCTTCAGAAACTACTGCAACAGTGTCTTGTTTCCGCACCGACCATTATGAATTCGGATCCTGTGGCACAGTAATGCCAGATGTAGAAGTTAAAATGGATGAAAAGGGTGAAATTCTTGTGAAGGCAGCTACGGTATTCAAGGGATACTATAACAAACCCAATGAAACAGCTAAGGTATTGACGGATGGCTGGTACCACACAGGTGATAAAGGCTCATTCAGCAGTTTAGGAAACCTTGTGATGGAGGATCGTTTGAATGATATTTTCAAAACATCCGGCGGTAAATACGTCTCACCTCAAAAGATAGAACTTCTCCTTTCAAATGACCCGTTTATTGAACAGGCTATTGTGATTGGTGACAACAGGAAATATATCTCAGCACTGATCATTCCTTCTTTCTTAACCCTGAAATTGAGAACAGAATTAAATATTCTACCAGAACATTCCCCCCAGGAAATTATTGATAACCCTTTAGTTATCGGTTTTCTCAATGAAAGGATCAAGGAAATCCAGGAGGAGTTAACACCTTATGAAAGGGTTGTAAAATTTACCTTGTTACCTGAAGCATTCAGTATCGAGAATGATTCTTTAACAGGTACCTTGAAGCTAAAACGGAAAGTGATCAACCTGAAATTCCAGGAATTGATAGAAAAGATGTACTAGCGGGTTAATTTCCATCGTCTGTGCGACCATAACCAGCTTCCCGGGTTTTTCCGGATCAGCTCCTCGAGTTTTCCTGCGTATCTGCGGGTGATTTCACCCTCGGGCAATTCTTTTGGATTGTCAGCGATTACAGAAATTTCAAGTGTATAATATCCCCTTTTCACTCGTTGGACATCTCCGTATAGCACCGGCATATCGTATCGACGGGCATAGTTTTCAGGACCATGCAAGAATGCAGTATCCCTGTTCATGAAATTCACCCAGATCGATTTTCTGACATTGGTCGGACTCTGGTCAGCAGCCATGATATAGATGGATGGAGAACCAGCATTCTTCTCAAATAATGCTCCCGTTTTATAGATTGATGCCAGTGATGTACCGAATTTTGAACGGCTCCACTTTGCGAAGCGATCAATGTACTTATTGCTCAGGGGTTTGTACAAGGCATAGATAGGGTAGTGGGTAAATAATCCCGGTGAAAGGCTTCCCCATTCCCAGTTATTGAAATGGGCAGGCACGGCAATGATACTCTTTCCCTGGGATAAAAAAGATTCTATGAGCTCAGGGTTTACAATCCGATGCCTTCGTTTTACCTGTTTTGGTGTCATGCTAAAGGCTTTCAGTCCTTCAACCGTAACATCCGCCAGATTCTTATAAACATCAGAAATCATCTTTTGCATTTCTTGCTCGGTGGCATCAGGGAATGAGCCCCTTAGATTGGAACTAATTACCTCTTTCCTGTATCCAACCAATCTTTGCAGGATAAATCGAATCAGGTCGGAAAAAAGGTAAAGTACCGGAAATGGAATCAGTCCGATCAGGAATACAAAGACAAGAAAAATGCCTGTTATAATAAGGTTCATAATATTGTACGAATGATACAGGAGAAAGGTGCAAAGTTACCGATTTTCCAATAGTTCTTTACTGTACTTTTGGACGACAAAATCATATTCCGGGATTTCGGGAACATTCAACTGATGATGAGAATCTATTCAAAGTATGCCAGTTGGAAATTGCAGGAGAAACTCCGGGCAATAAAAATCAGACTTCAGAAAACACAAATACTTTCTTCAATTATGGATTATACACCAGAACCGGGACGCTATCGTGAAATGCTATACAGGCGCTGTGGCAAAAGCGGACTCATGTTACCTGCTGTCTCATTAGGTCTTTGGCACAATTTCGGCCATGTCGACGATTTTAAAACCTCCAGGGCCATTGCTCTAAAAGCTTTTGACCGGGGCATTACCCATTTTGATCTTGCAAATAATTATGGGCCGCCTCCCGGATCTGCAGAATCAAATTTTGGAAAAATTCTTAGCCAGGATCTTAAACCCTGGCGGGATGAACTGATCATCTCCTCCAAAGCCGGTTACCTGATGTGGCCCGGACCATACGGAGAATGGGGATCAAGGAAATACCTTATTTCCAGTATTGACCAGAGTTTGAAACGGATGGGATTGGAATATGTCGATATCTTCTACAGTCACCGTCCGGATCCTGATACTCCCCTGGAAGAGACTATGACTGCCCTTGACCAGATTGTCAGGCAAGGAAAAGCACTGTATGCAGGGATATCAAATTATCCCCCGGATATGACGGTGAAAGCAATTTCAATCCTTGAACAATTGGGGACACCCTGCCTGATCCATCAACCCAGGTATAATATGCTTGATCGCTGGGCTGAAAACGGACTCTTACAGGTATTAGGTGCAGAAGGTATCGGATGTATAGTCTATTCCCCTCTTGCCCAGGGATTGCTTACTGACCGGTACCTGAAAGGGATTCCCCGGGATTCAAGAGCTGCAAAACCTCATGGTTTTCTGAAAGAAGACAGAGTGCCTGAGGTGATGCCTCAGATTCAGCAACTCAATGCGATTGCCGGAAAAAGGGGACAAAGCCTTGCCCAGATGGCACTGGCCTGGCTGCTGAAAGATGAAAGGGTTACCTCAGTATTGATTGGTGCAAGTTCAGTCCGTCAGTTGGAAGATTCTTTGCAGTCACTTCAAAAACTGAATTTCAGCCAGGAAGAACTGAAGCAAATTGAGACACTGTTGAATACAAGTGCATCTAATTATTGATTATCGATTTTGGAAATCGCTTCAAAGATTTCAATCTTCAGTTCCGGGATCCAAAGAGGGGGAATATTTCGCCCCCCCCCCGCCCCAATTTTCCCCTTTTTGTTTGGGGCCCCCCCTGTGTAATAAACGGGGGGTTTTTCGTTGGTCCTCCCCCACTTCTTTCCCCCCCCCCCCCCCCCCCCCCCCTCCTACCCCCCCCCCCCGAAGTCCCCCCTGGATAATTGTCGCCCCGCAGGCGCGTCGATGAAGCTTTTTTCCCCCCTAATATGTTTAACGGCATTTTTAGACATAACAAACCTCATTTAAAATTGCCGGTCCTAAGTAACAACTTAAACCATTCTTAGTCACCAGTTCTACTTTTTCATTTTCGAAAAGTCTCTCAAACGCCAGTAATTGCGGGTTCAAAATCGATAAATATATCAATGTCACTTTGAGAGGATTGTTCATTACGGACATAAGATCCAAATAGTCCTACTTCTCTGATTCCGTGCTTGTTTAGCTCCGGTTTAGAGTTCTTAAGGGGAAAATCTGTGGTCATTATTTCAATACAAATATACACTCTATAACACTCATGATGCACTCATAGCCTGAACATCCGGGGCAATTTTCTTGACAAGTCCCTGGAGTACTGTTCCCGGGCCTACTTCAATAAAGGTATCACCTCCATCAGCTACCATATTCTGCACCGTTTGGGTCCAACGTACCGGTGAAGTCAACTGTGCTACCAGGTTTGCCTTGATTTCTTCAGGAGAACTGAAAGGTTTAGCATTTACATTCTGGTAAATGGGGCAGATAGGGGTATTGAACTGAGTGGCTTCAATAGCGGCGGCTAATTCTACCCTTGCCGGTTCCATAAGCGGTGAATGGAAGGCTCCACCTACTTTGAGAGGTAATGCCCTTTTAGCACCGGCTTCCTTTAGTTTTTCACAGGCAATCTCAATGCCTTTAAAGGAACCTGAAATCACGAGTTGCCCGGGACTGTTATAGTTTGCTGGTACAACGACCTCTTCAATATCTTTGAGCACCACCTCAACTTTATCATCATCCAGTCCAAGGATGGCAGCCATTGTGGAGGGCTCAGCTTCACAGGCTTTCTGCATTGCAAGTGCACGGGCATATACCAGTCGGAGGCCATCTTCAAAAGTGAGGGCTTTATTGGCAACCAGGGCTGAAAATTCTCCTAGGGAGTGGCCGGCTACCATATCGGGTGTGAAGTTCTCACCCAGGGTGGCTGCTAAAATTACTGAATGAAGAAAAATAGCAGGCTGGGTTACTTTCGTCTGCCTGAGGTCCTCATCAGTACCGGCGAACATCAGGTCAGTGATCCTGTATCCAAGTATTTCATTGGCTTTCTCGAACATCTCTTTCGCAATCGGGAAGTTGTCATACAGATCTTTTCCCATTCCTACAAACTGGGCACCCTGACCCGGAAATACATATGCTTTCATAATAATTGGTTTGGCTTAATGAAGGCGCAAAAATACAAATTCCTTTTAGATAGAGAATTCAGAGTCACCAGACAAAAAAAAAGCCGGCAATAAACCGGCCTGAAATTCAAGTGAAAGTAATTTTAATCCCTTCTGCCCAGGAAACGTAAAAGGAACAGGAAGAGGTTAATGAAGTCGAGGTAAAGTGCCAATGCTCCCATGATGGCATATTTCTTTGTTGATTCCTGGCCGGCAATCATCTCTCCGCTCATATTCTTCAGTTTCTGTACATCATAAGCTGTAAGTCCGGTGAATATCAATACTCCTATAAAACTAATGATATACTGCATGGAGTCACTTTTCAGGAAGAAATTGATAACCGAGGCAATGATTATTCCTACCAAAGCCATCATAAGGATGCTTCCAAATTTGGTGAGGTCAGTTTTGGTAGTATATCCGGCAATGGCCATAACTCCAAAAGTAAGTGAAGTTACCCCGAAGGTAATGGCAATTGAACCCATACTATAAACCAGGAAGATAAAACTCAGGCTCAATCCGACCAATAATGCATAGGCAAGGAATAACAAGGTCATCGACATGGCACTCAATTTCTGGAAACGCAACGACATGAGCATAACAAATCCAATGGGAGCCAGCATAACGATCCATCCAAAAATTGAAAGGCCTGTTTCCGTAACAAGCAAACTAAGTATCGCAGGTGTCTGGGCCACAAAATAGGCAGTTCCGGCAGTGAGGGCCAGTGCAATAAACATCCATGAAAATACTCCGCTCATGAAGGTCCGAACAATGGTTTGGTCTTTGAGCGTAATATCCGGAAGTGTATTATATTGATTCTCGTTCATAGTTTCTTTTAAATTTATTTTTTGCAAAATTACATAATCCTGAGAATTAAATTTCCCAACTTTTGTGAAATCAATGCAATCTTGATCCGATCAGGTGAATGAATTCTGCCCTGGTCTTATCCACCAGGAAGGCGCCGGTAAAATCACTGGTCGTGGTCACTGAGTTTTGTTTCTGTATTCCTCTCATGCTCATGCACATATGCTGAGCTTCAATAACCACTGCGACTCCAAGGGGTTTAAGGGTATTATAGATACATTCCTTAATTTGCGTAGTAAGCCGCTCCTGTACCTGCAGCCTTCTTGCGAATGCATCCACAACCCTGGGTATTTTACTCAGTCCAACAATATGCCCGTTTGGAATATAGGCTACATGTGCTTTGCCGAAAAACGGGATCATATGATGCTCGCACATTGAATACAGCTCAATATCCTTCACAATAACCATCTGTTTGTAATCTTCACTGAACATAGCAGAGCGTAAGATCTCATCAGGATCCAGATCATACCCATGAGTTAGGTATTGCATAGCTTTGGCAACTCTTTCCGGTGTTTTCATCAGGCCTTCACGCTCGGGATTCTCACCAATCAACTTCAATATCTCTTTGTAATGTACAGCAAGTTCACTGATAGTCTGAACATTGTACAGGTCGCGTTTTTCGTAACCGTCCTGCTGAGGGTAATCATCCATCATGTTTTCTATGATCATTCCTTTTACTATTTCACTGCTCATCGTAATGTCTTTTAACAATTAAATTGTACTTTTCTTAAGAACTCAACCCCGGATGTTATCTAAAGAATTACCGTAGTATTCAACAAAGTTGTTCTCTGTTTCATAGAGCTGGATTTTGTGTAAAACGGAACCTAGTTCTGCAATGGGTTTTTCAAGTTCTCCCCAGATACCAATGGCAATATTTTCAGCAGAAGCAAGTACTCCTGACAAAAAATCAACTTCCAGGTTTATATTCTTATGATCCAGTTTCTCAATAACCAATCGGTTAACGAGTTCACTGAGATCTTTCAGGTTCATCAGGAAGCCGGTTTCAGGGTTTACCTCTCCTTTCACAGTCACATAAAGCGTGTAATTATGACCATGCCAGTTGGGATTGGAACATTTTCCGAAAATCTCCAGGTTTTTAGTGTCACTATAGTCTGGGCGGAATAACCTGTGTGCTGCATTGAACCGTTCCCGGCGTGTTACATAAATCATCGGGGCTTTTTAAAGTAATGGGATTTGTTCGTGTTGTTTAACTTTTGTTTAGTATTTGATAAACAAACAAAATAGAATTTGGTTCATGGCTTCCCGGCGGTATTGCCCATTTTACTGATTTTAAGAAGCCATATGACTTCCAACAAGGTGTAAACGATGTAGAGAACAAAGATGCTGATGACAAAACGAATGGCATCAGTCTTGAAGAAATACAGGTAGAATGTAATCAGGACCAGTAACAGCAATAGTTTGATGACACTGGCAGCCATGAAAATATTGGTAAACCTGTTGAATTTACCTGTACTTGCCTTCAGCAGGATGTAATACAGGAATGAGGTAGAGAAAATGAACAAAAGGATTAGCCAGGGCAATGCCGGACTATAAAGAGCCGGGAGGAAATAGGCTAGACCTGCAGCAGTTATGGAAATCAGGAGGGATATAATAGCAAGGTTCTTTGCAAACCGGGTAAGCATTTCTTTCATAAAACTTATTTTCGGATAAGGTCCTTAATGGCTGAATAGATGGCTGCAGAAACAGCCAGTACAGATAAGATAAGGGTAAAAACAGGGAATTTCAGGTTGAGCCATTCATCAATTTTTACACCTCCGAAAACACCCACACCAATAATAGCAAACATCTGGAATGCCAGGTTCGAATACCTTGCATAACCACTAAGTTGTTTTTTGCCTTCTTCAGGCGATGACACTTTCGGTGGCGTAGGAGATTTTTTCATTTGGGATTTCATGATTACCCATGCTACAAGCTCCGGTAAAAACGGCTCCAGGTTCAATTGCCAGCTTATTGGTGAGAATATCCCCAGATACAACAGCACTAGCTTTCAGACTAAGCAGCTCATTCACTTTGAGATGCGCCTTCACTTCCCCTGAAATATCAGCATTCTGACAAATAATTTCTCCTTCGATTCTTCCGGTTGATCCAATCACAACTTTTCCTGAAGATTTTATGGTTCCTTTAAGGCTTCCATCAATTCGAATATCTCCGTTCGAAATAATATCTCCGGTAATTTCTGTGCCATTGCCGATCAGGTTGACCGAAGGATTTTCGGGAAGTATGGTTTTTGACATATGGAATGATTTTAATCATTTTCGCTGAAAGCAAAAATAATGCATATAAGGCAAAAATAAGTGCTTATTATGATATTTCCTTAACGAGGATAATTCTTGTTAAAGAAATTGATATAACCATCGTACTTCTTTTCCCTGTAGAAGATCGGATAATTCTCCATTGATATGACAAAATGCTTGTAATCGCTATCTTTCAGGGGCAGCATCACATATTCACTTTGTTGTATAGTTTTGAAGAAATTAATAGCGGCCGTGGCGTTTCTGAAACTGCTGATGGTAATCATTTGCCAGCCGGCATCAAGAAGGATAGCATTTACAGATAGATTATCATTATTGAAGCTCTTCGAAATGAAGTCAGAAATTCGGATTTTGGTTGCACTTACATTCACATTTCTTTCATTCAGCATCATGATATAGAAATGGGTTTGATTGGGATTCACCTTATAAATGGCAGGTACAACTGTATCACTGCTGGATCCAACACTTGCCGTTACTGAGGTCGATAAGGTGTCACCTGTAGTTGTAGTGGTGGCTACTGGTGTTCCTTTGCCATATTTATTGAGGATCTCCTGGGCTAATGGGGTTACGGAGCTACTTGGGTAGGCCTTTACAACCTTATTTAAAACTACCAGCATTGTATCGGTATTTTCAACCTTAGCCAAAGCGAGGGCTTTCAGGTATTCAAATTTGGGAATCAGGTCTTTGTCCTTGTAATTGGTAGTTGCTTCATTACTGTAAAGCAGGACCATCCTGTATTGTCCCCTGGTGAAAGCTTGATAAGTCTCCTCATAAAGGGTGTTGATCCGGTTTTTCTTAGCCAATACTTCATTATTGTAATCCGGATTTTCGATAATCAGCGCATAATCACTCGTAGGATACCCTGTCATGATTTTTTCTTTATACTTTGCTGCCAGGGCTTCATCTGGAATATCTTTACCCATGAGATAAAGCTGGTAATAGATATTTAGGGCATACTTGGTGTCGGGATATCGCTCAAGGAGTTCTTCGAAAGCCTCCAGTGAGTGAGGAATATCATGCAATCCGTCTTTGTAGATGTATCCAAGATTTAACAAGGCTTCTGAGATTTGTGTATTCGATGCTTCAAGCGCTTCAGGCGATTTTGGAATCAATTTCATGTAGGATTTGGGATCTTTAGGGTCAATAGTTTCCAGTCCTCCTGCTTTACCTCCTCCTGCAGCAACGGAATCGCCCGGAGTTCCTGTTTCCCCGGCATCACCTTCTTCTGATGAAAATGTAGTAACTGCTCTCTTGTTCATTAATCGCCAGTTGTCCTCGAGTTTCCTTCTTCCCCATTTCCGCATAAACTCAGTATAACCCATACTGATAGCTGAAGGGTTGTTGAAGTACCAGCCTCCGCCTCCCAGGTCCTGGATGCCCCTTTCGTTTCGCTGTTGATTCTGGTTTCCCATCGCCATTGCAATATCCATCTGCTGCTGCCTTTCCTCTTCCAACCTGGCCTGTTCTTTCTTATTATATTCATCCACCAATTTGGTGATGAGAGCCGTTAATTCTGCCTCAGGCATCCTGGCCAGCATCTGCATACTATCCTCATACTGAACCACCTGGAGATTGGTTACCAGTTCGGTGAGGGTTGCAGTGCGGGTACTGATGGTTTCGTAATTCGGATAATCGATAGGTAAAACCTGCAGGGTAGTATCATAATAGGCCCTCGCATCCTCATATTTCTGTTTTGTGAAACACATTTCAGCCAATTGGAGGGAAGAAGTCGTTTTTTGATAGTCGTTGCTGACACTGTTACTGACAGAAAGCCTGAGATAATGCATCACCAGGGTATCATTATTATCCAACTGCGCCAGTTCAGCAAGGGCAAAATACACCTGGTCGAGGAACTCCTTGTTCTTGGTGTCTTTCACCATCCGTTTGAGTTGTTTCTCAAGGTTGCTCTTATCCCCTGTATAAATATCGAAAGCCTTGGCCATATTGATCCTGGCATTGAAGGCCAT
>JADJGZ010000037.1 GCA_016707785.1 Bacteroidales bacterium
GCAATTAAATAAGGATTACATGTCTATCAAAACCGTCGGGATTACTAAATTCTATGGAACACAACTGGTGCTTGATAAAATCAGCATCAATATTGACAAGGGAGAAGTCGTGGGATTATTAGGCCCTAATGGAGCCGGGAAGTCTACTTTGATGAAGATACTCTCCTGCTATATCCCTGCTTCCTCCGGGGATGCCTTTGTGGAAGGCTTTGATATTACTACCGAAGAAGAGCAGGTAAAGAAAAGAATTGGTTATCTTCCTGAGAATAACCCTTTGTACCTTGATATGTATATCCGGGAATACCTTGAGTTTATTTCAGGTATTCATAAACTTGGAAAACAGGGAAAGAAAAGAGTTTCTGATATTATTGATATGACCGGTCTGGGTCCTGAACAGCATAAAAAAATTGTGATGTTATCGAAAGGATACAGGCAAAGGGTCGGACTGGCACAAGCTCTCATTCATGATCCTGAAGTGTTGATACTTGATGAGCCTACTTCCGGGTTAGACCCCAATCAATTGCTTGAAATCCGCAACCTGATCAAAGAGATTGGCAAAGAGAAAACCGTAATGCTTTCCACGCATATTATGCAGGAGGTAGAAGCCATCTGTAACCGGGTTATCATAATACACCAGGGTAAACTGGTTGCTGACGACCTTACATCTAACCTGTCATTCAGTAAGTCGAAAGATATCGTTACTGTTGAATTTGGCAGTCCGGTGAGGGAAAAGCTTTTAGCTTCCATTCCTGGAGTTGCTTCTGTAACAAAAGTAAACGAAACTACCTGGAAATTGCAGGCACATCCTGGTCAGGATATCAGGCCTGAAATTAATAAAGTTGTAAAAGAAGCGGGATTAACCTTATTAGAACTTCACAGGGAAGAGCAGCGCCTTGAAGAGGTATTCCAACAACTTACCCGATAAAAAGCTGGACACTTCTCATCTCATCTTAACATCATATTTGGTAGCTTGTCCTGTTTTGGAACAAGTTTTATTCAAAAAAATGTACTTTTGTGTATTACTTTCACTAAAAGCTTTGATTGATAGTTATAGTGGAATGTGATGAATATGTTTATTCCTGTTCATCTTATTTCACCAATCATTTTTGTTAACCCCTAAAAATCAAATAGATGGGATACTTATTCACCTCTGAAAGTGTTTCGGAAGGACACCCTGATAAAGTTGCGGATCAGATATCTGATGCCCTGCTTGATGAATTTTTACGCTTTGACCCGGATTCAAAAGTTGCATGTGAAACCCTGGTTACTACCGGCCTTGTTGTGTGTAGCGGTGAAGTCAGGACTAATGGCTATGTTGATATTCAAAAAGTAGTTCGTGAAACGATCGAAAAAATCGGTTACACACAAGCTGAATATCGTTTTGATAATAATTCCTGCGGTGTAATTTCCACCATCCATGAGCAGTCGGATGATATTTTCCAGGGTGTTGACAATAAGAATCCTGAAGAACAGGGTGCCGGTGACCAGGGAATGATGTTTGGCTATGCCAACAATGAAATGGATAATTATATGCCACTGGCGATTGAATTATCCCATATCCTTTTACAGGAGCTCGCCGCCATCCGCAAGGAAGGTAAAAAGATGAAATACCTCAGGCCCGACAGCAAATCGCAGGTTACTGTAGAGTACAGTGATAACAATGTTCCCTTAAGGATTGATACCATTGTTGTATCAACACAGCATGATGAATTTGTGCTGGCAAAAGGAACCACTGATAAGGATTACAAAGCTGCTGAAAAGGCCATGCAGGATAAGATTCGTGAAGATGTTCTGAATATTCTTATTCCAAGGGTAAAAAGGACACTTCCACCCAGAATCAAGAAATTATTCAAAAATGACTTCAAATTATTTGTCAACCCGACAGGTAAATTTGTCATTGGTGGCCCCCATGGAGATACAGGCTTAACCGGGCGTAAGATTATTGTAGATACTTATGGTGGAAAAGGTGCCCACGGTGGTGGTGCTTTCTCAGGAAAAGACTCTTCAAAGGTTGACCGGTCAGCTGCTTATGCAGCCCGTCATATTGCCAAGAACCTTGTTGCTGCAGGTGTGGCCGATGAAGTCCTTGTGCAGGTTGCCTATGCCATTGGCATTGCAGAACCGGTAGGAGTATTCGTAAATACCTATAGAACCGGTAAGGTTAAAGGTAAAGATGGAAAGAAACTTGCCGATGGACAAATTGCAGAAAGAGTAAAGAAGATTTTTGACCTCCGCCCCTATGCTATTGTACAACGTTTCGGACTTAAGAACCCGATTTTTGGAAGAACCGCCTCGTATGGCCATTTTGGCCGCGATCATTATATGGCTGAAGTTGAAGTTTATAATAAGAATGGCGCCACCCGCACCGCTAAAGTAAACGGTGCTGATCGTTATTATAAAGAAGTGCAATTCTTTGGTTGGGAGAAACTTGATGCAGTGGAAATGATTAAGAAAGAATTCGGACTTTAACCAAAAGATAACATTCTGAAAAGCCGGGATAAATGCCCGGCTTTTTTATTTCTGTTTCATCAATGCTGAATCAGAAGTTTGCTTGTTAAGACTTCATGTTTATTGGTTATTGCGTGCAAAAAGTACACTCCCGCTGGCATATTGGAGACATCAAGTTCAACTCTCCCTTCACCTGCCATCACCATTTTTGGAGTGAAGTGTCTGCCGAAGGAGTCTATCAATGATACTCTTTGAATATTGGGTGAAGTTGAACGCCTGGACCCTATCAAGACCTTCTGAGCCGCAGGAATAGGGAAAAGGTAAAGGGAAGAAGGCTTCCATTCATCTACACCAACACCACTAACCCAATAATTCATTGTAACCTGAGCTTCTACAGGATGGTCGAGAGTGGTATAATCGTAGAAAAGATAGGTTATAGATGTCAAACCCGGAGGTATCGGCTTTTCATACACAAAAAAATGATCATAATGAGTAACAAAAGTGCTGTCGGTGGCTCCGGAAGCAATGGAGTCAGCAATGTCAGTAGAATCAGCATTAGGCCAGCACCTGGGGTTCAGGCAGAAATAATTAGAGGTACTATCCACCTGGAAATGAATGATTTTTCTCATAAAAACTGCCAAAGCCTTATCGGTCTGATTAACTATTTTGAGATGGGCCGAAAGCTCCAGCGTGGATAGGTCGGTGGTTGAAACATTGATAACCCCATCATTTACCACACGATTTCCATCATTAACATCCAGCAAAAGCAGTTCCTGTCCTGATGCCTTAGGAATTAAAAACCAGAACATACAGAAAAAGAAAATGGCAACTTGCAGGATTCCTGTTTTCATATGCAGATAATTACATGTGATAATGCAGCAGGGATAATTCACCTAAGAACAGTGAATTTTAATGACGAACCAGGAGTTTCTTTGTAAAGTTTACCTTACCATCGGTCACCAGTGAATACAGGTATAGTCCGGCAGGCAGTGCGGCTGTGTGCACAATGGCTTTTCCTGATTCCCTGTCGAGCATGATTTGTTCGACTTCAGAACCTGAAATACTCCTGATGCTTAGGTAAGCCGATCTAACTGAAGCAGGCAGATCGAAATTGAAAACAGTAAAAGAGGCAGCCGGATTAGGAGTAGGCTCGCTGAAGGACAGGCCTTTATTTTCTGGCATTCCCACCCCACTAAGGTTGAAGATAACAGTAAAGCTTGCGGCGGTGGGTTCTCCCAACGTATAGTTATCATAAAATTCATAGGATAGAGAAGTGGCTCCTGCATTTCCTGCCGGGGTATAATCGGCAACAAAATTGCTGTCGATACCTCCACCGGGGATGGTTACCACTACGAATGATGTATCGATAAAGGGAGGATAACAAACACCATAGCAGAAAGTATTTGTGGTTCCGGGAACAACTGAATTCTGGATACGCCTGGCATACATGAACAGGTCGGAGCTGGAGTTGTTTCTCACTTTAACCTTTGCATCAAAGTAAGCTGCCATGCTGGTATCGTTACTGGAAACCACGATGGTGGAGTTATTCACGATATGTCCTTCTTCATCAAGGATATCAATTACATCGGATACAGCATATAAAATAGTAACAGAAGCCGCTACTTTATTGGCAGTAGTTGTATTATCGTAAAACTCGTAAGTAACTGAAGAAATACCTCTTGCCTGGCTAGGATAGTAGTCCCCGATAAATGTTGTATTCATAATACCCACCTGGATAGGAGTTTCGACCTGAGAAGTGTCGGTGGTTGGAGGATAGCAGTTAATCCCAAAGCAGAATGCATTGGAAGAATTGGTTGCAGCTGTATTGTTGATCCTGCGGACAAAAACATTAAGGTCTGTATCTCCGGAATTGTAAACCTTGAGGTGGCTCTCCATGAGGTCAACCAGGGGATTATTGGAATATACTGTGATGGTTTTCCCGGTAACATCATTATCGAATTGGTCAAAGATCTGCAGTGCAGGTTGTGCAGTAATAGCACTCAGTATGACGAGGGAAAGTAAAGTGAGTAAGAGATGTTTCATATTAAGTAGGATTTTTTTTGACAGACTGATTATCAAGATATTTACCCTTGATGAAAAGGAATTATCAATTTTCTTTTCACAAAGATAGCAGCAATTTAATAACCAACTGAAAACTTATAAATAATTTTTAAAAAGTTGAAGCCTGACTCTCAGAAACATAAAACTGATTGTATTATTGCAGATATTTGTAAAATCAATCCTCAACGACCTCAAACATGAAAAAGCTACTACTTTCTTTCCTGGTCATAATTATGGCAACCTTTACATTCGCACAAACACAGCGATATGTTATTGTTGAGGAGTTTACGAATGCCAGTTGCGGGCCTTGTGCAGCACAGAACCCAGCCTTTCAAGCTTTAATGGCTGCCAATACTTCAAATGCACTTACGTTACTTACCATTGGAATTATCCAGGACCCAATGACCCGATGTACCTGGTTAATCCTACAGAAAACCAAGGCAGAATAGGATTTTATGGATTTAACTTTGTTCCTTCCTGTGTTATGGATGGAGCAACAGTTACCGGAGGCAGTTATGCAGGAGCCCCGGCAAATGTTACACAGACCATGATCAACAATGAATATGCAGTTCCGGCCCCTTTTGAACTATATATTAATCATAGTCTTTCACCTGCCAGTGACTCCATTTATGTAACCATGCTGGGTAAATGTACTCAGGCAGTCAGCGGACAATTGGTAGCCCACCTGGTGGTTCTGGAAAAGCATATTCATTATAATACTGCACCAGGTTCCAATGGTGAGAAAGAATTCTATAATGTGATGCGTAAAATGCTTCCTACACATAACGGAACCACACTTTCCTCCTCTTATGCCGCCGGTGATTATTTTATCATTCAACAGGCATGGAAACTGGCAAGTATTACATCAATGAGTGAACTCAGCGTTACCGGTTTTGTTCAGAACAAACAAACCAAAACGGTGCATCAGTCTGCCCTCACTTCCCCAACTCCCATTACAGGAGTGTATGCCAATGATGTGGAAGTATCTACTTTGATTGGAATGCTTCCTACCTATTGTGTAAGCAGCTTATCCCCCACTGTTAAGATCAGGAATAATGGAACAGAGCCCCTAACCTCTCTTACTTTCCATTACATGGTGAATAATGGCACACCTGCAACCCATCAATGGACCGGTAACCTTGATTTCCTTGAAACTGCAACTGTCCAGTTGCCTGCTTTCAATTTCAGCCTTGCTAATTCGAATGTACTGACTGTGTATACTGACGGGACCAATTCTGTTGGAGATAACTACGCAAAAAACGACACGATCCGTCAAAACTTCAATGCTGCTATGCAAACCGGTTCAACCATAACCTTGAACATTAAAACCGACAATTACCCGGAAGAGACTACCTGGATTATTTCAGATAACCTCGGCAATACACTTGCATCAGGGGGACCTTACACACAAGCAACACATGTTTATACAGAAAGTATTCCTCTTGGCTTTGGGACCTGCTACCAGTTTACCATTTACGATGCCGGAGGAAATGGTGTTTGCTGCGGAACAGCCAGTGGTTTTGGTTACTACCAGTTGAAAAGTGGAAGTATGACTATAAGAACAGGAACTGATTTTGGAAGCCAGGAAAGCACTCAATTCTATTCCCCTTCGGGTGTAGGAATGGTTGAAAACCTTAACCCTTTCACCCTTTCAGTTTACCCTAACCCTGTTTCAGGATTAGCTACCTTAAAATTTGAAAATGCCAAACCTGAGATAATTGAGATAAATGTATTCAACCTCCAGGGTAGTGTTGCCAGGAAATTCCAGGCTCAGGAATACCCAGCCGGAAAGAATGAAATAATGCTGGATTGCACTAACCTGGTTCCAGGCATTTATAACATTCAGCTGAAAGCCGGAGACCGCTTATTCAATCAGAAACTGACTGTAAAATAAACTTAATGCAGTCTTCACGATTTTTTGAAACAGCCTCCAGTGGAGGCTGTTTTTTTATCTTTAATCATTTCTTTCCGACAAAGAAGTTAATTAGTTGATCGCGAAGATGGATTCGCTGATTTTCACAAATTCTGTGTAAATCAGCGAGAAAACAATTTTATTTATTTGTTGAAGAAACGGATCAAAGTTGAAAATCTATATGAATGTTAATGGTTATTACAACCGACAGCTGTAAAACTCTACATCACATTAGTGCATCGCCTGAAACTTTACCAGCTTTCCAGTCAGGATCTGGTCTTCTACCTGTAAATGATAAAAATATATTCCCTCAGGTAAGTTTGTGGCATCCCATTGCAACAAGTGTTGACCTTTAGGTTGAAGTCCATTTACCAATGTTGCCATTTCCTTTCCCAGAAAATCGTAAACAATCAGATGGGTTCTTGCACACTTCACCAATTCGTATTCCATAGTGATGGAATTACAGAAGGGGTTCGGGAAAAAACCAACTGCCAAATGCCAGTTGTATAATAAGGGTTTAAGCCCCATTGATTCACAAGCTTCTTCCACCTCATCAGGGCTGTTGCAGCCATTGGCATTGTAATCGATGGTAACTACTGCGCCAGGGCTTGCCAGGTATTCACATATACTTTTTATATTGCATTCAGCAAGAGAATCGTTGTATCTGATTTCAAGATCCTGAATGGAATGGGTTGCGATATTTTCGAGGCTACTGATGTTTTTCAGTGCATTATTCCAGCGGATAAAAAGGCTTCCTCCGATAGATCCAAGCTGGTTTATTCCCTGCAGGGTTGCCAGAGATTCATTCCAGTCGAACCAGCAATTCTGGCTAACAGAGGTTAGAGAATCCAGGCCGGATAGATTGGCAAGGTTACTGTTTCCGGCTATGAACAGGCCTCCGCCAATGGCAGATAATCGTGTCAGTCCTTGTAAATTTAACAGTAATGGATTCCCAAAGGTGAAACCATATACAAACTCAATGCCTCCAACCTGCAGATTTTCCGATATATATGTGAGGTTTTCAAGTCCTGAAAGGGAAGTAAGGGAGTAATTGCCGCATAACTTTAAGCTCCCCTCAATGGATGCAAGATTGTTCAGTCCGGTCAAACTGGTGAGTAAGGGATTTCCAGTGCTGTAAGGATAAGGTCCCAGTTCAATATCCCCGATGATCAGATCACCGTTTATGTTTACCAGGTTGTTGAGCCCCTGAAGATTTTCAAGTACATTATTTTGCTCAATGCGCAGGTCACCGCCCAGATACTCCAGGTTCTGCAGACCTGACAATTCACTTAAAATTATATTCGATTTTATCTTTAGGTTTCCGTTAACAGATATTAATACATTTAAGCCATCCAGATTTTCAATGTCTGAACCTGAGATCGTTACATCCCCTTCAATTTGAGTACATCCCGGGTAATCGATATGAAAACCATCAATCTGGGCTTGCGTGCTGAAGGAAATACCCTCTGGAAGACAGCTCTGGGATATTCCTGATGCTAAACCGAATATCACAACTATGGTCAAAAGGATAACCCTTTTCATATTAGGAAACAGTTATTGGTTTTCATAAATTTCATATTAGCTTAATCCATTGATATACTGCTATTTGATTAATTTGCAATCATAAGTACTTTAGAATGTAAGCATTTGAAATCCTATAGTTGGTATAGGGTATTTCTTCTGTAGGATGAAGCCAGATTCCGATAGTAAATGTAGCCATTGGTGGGAAGGTTAGCAGGAGGGTGACTTTCATCCAATTTGAGATGGCTATCCTTCATCAAGAAGGGGGACAGATATCGGTCGAAGGCTAATTACGAAAAAACAACTTATTTTGATTCTCAGTCCTAAAAGTGAGAGTATACTTGAGAAAACTTCTACAGCAGGCAGTTTGTATCAGATTAGATCAGTAGCAGTTGTTTTTTGCTGCTCTGTCAATTTCGGGATTGGAATTAGCAAGTCTCACGATTAAACACTTATAATCCGCACTATGAATGCTCACTTTAATACAATGATCTTTCTTATTCCCACATCTTCCCCTGCTGTGAAGCGCACAAAGTAAATACCTGCTGGCATCCCTGAGGTATCCCATTCAGCCTTCTGAACACCTGCCGGGAATTGTTTTTCCGAAATGAGAAGAATTGTCTGTCCGATGGGAGAATGAATTTCAATTCTGACGTTCTTCTTTTCCCGAAGTTGAAAAGTCAGGGTAGCATGAGAGTTGCATGGATTTGGATAAATACTCAATTCAACTGAATTCTCCGCTTCTTCAACGCTATAGGCACAGGCTGTTTCCACTTCTCCCCGGTTATTGCAGCCCGAAGCATTTTTGCTGATATCTGCAGAGGCCAGCGGAACGGCAAGGTAATCACAGATACTCTTAACATCACAGGAAGACAATGAATTATTAAAAGAGATGTTCAGGTAACCCAGGGAAGCAGCATTAACATTTTCAAGCCCTTCAAGGGATAATAACAAAGGATTGAACTGAATAAACAAACTGGGGCCAAGATCCTGGAGTGAATCAAGTGCCTCCAGGCTGGTAAGGGATGAATTGTTAGTAATCCAGAAACTCCCCTCAACAGAGTTTAGCTTACCTAATCCAGAGAGTGTTGAAAGTGAGTCATTGTAAGCGATACCAAGATCACCCCGGACAGTTTGAAGGTTATCCAGGCCATAAAGCGAAACCAGTGCATCGTTTGATTGTATCATGAGGTAACCTGGGAGTGTAGTCAGACCCTGCAATCCATCAGTATTTAAAAGTCGGGAATTGCCATTATTTTGGGTGCCTATATCAATGTTCTTCCTGACAGAAGTAAGATTTTCCAATCCCTTAAGGTTAATTAGTGAAGGATTTCCAGCGATCGTAAGGTTCCCTCCTATCGATTCGAGGTGATCCAATCCATTGAATCCTAATAGTGAATTGTTTTTTTCAATCGCAACATCATTGCCCACCGCATAGAGCTTTTCCAATCCGGAAAAGTCAACCATTGATAGATTATCTTTTATCCACATTGAATTAAGGATGGTTTCAACTTCTCCTAATCCGGTCAGGTTTACTAGTACATCATTTAATACAATGATAAGATCTTCCTTCAACGATTTCAAACCCTGCAACCCTTGCAAATCAATGAGTTGGTCGTTATCAGCAATCACAAGTCCACGCCCGGTATAAGTCAGATTTTCCAATGCTGCCAGGCTTATCAGCATTGGGTTTCCTGTGATAGTGAGCGATCCCCTCACCGATTGGAGATGATCCAAACCAGCAAGTGAGGATAAGTTTTGATTGGTGATGATCAGCAAATTACCACTGATTGAATCCAGAACGTTCAACCCGTTAAGGTTAGTGATATTGCTTCCGTTTATGGTAACATAACCCTCAATCCAGCTGCAGCTTGGATAATAGGACGAAAAGCTATCGATCGCCATTTGGGAGTTGAATGAGATACCCATAGGAAGGCATCCCTGGCCTTTTGCCGAGATACCTGAACAGAGGATCAGGAACAAAAAAAGATATACTTTTCTCATAGAGAATAAATTCTACCTGCTATCCTGGGTCTGTTATACAAATTTACAGCCATCCGGATTAAATTATTCTCCCTGCATACAATTTTTATATCCAAAAGCTACCCCACAATATTTTAATATTGAAAATGCTTTGTGATAGCATCAAGAATCTATCATCACAAATTTTGTTTAATCTTTGTCGAACAATTCTTAACAACTTCCTGTTATATATTATTAAAAATCAATAACAAATCTCTATGAAAAACATCGTAATGTATATTGCTATCCTGGGTTTGGCTGTATTTGTATCCTGCGCAGGACCTAAAGGAGATAAAGCAAAAGTAACAGAAGCCGACACTATTGTCGCAAATACCGAAGGTGCCGATCAATTTAATATCGATCCTTCCGGCAGTATGGTTGAATGGATTGGTTACAAACCCACCGGCCAGCATAACGGTACACTAAACATTAAATCGGGGGCGCTTTATCTTAGTGAAGGTATCCCTGTTGGTGGTGAATTCATCATCGATATGCAGAGTATTAAGGTACTAGACCTTGAAGATCCGGACATGAATGGAAAGCTTACCGGTCACCTTCGTTCAGCAGATTTTTTTGATGTGGACAACCATTCAGAAGGAAAATTTGTGATAACACGCATCGTTAAGAACAAGACCGGCTCTCCAGCCTATACACTCAGTGGAAACCTTACCATTAAAAATATCACCAAGAGTATCTCCTTTGGTGCCGATATTCAATCGGACGGAGCAACTGCCAGCGGTAAAACACCACCTTTCTCAGTAGACCGCACTGATTTTGAAATCAAATACAAATCAAATAAGTTTATTGAAGGACTCAAGGATGATTTCATCAATGATGAATTTTCCCTGGCAATAACGATTGTCGGGAAAAAACCAGTGTAATAAACATCTTTTCAGATTCCAGGCAATGATAGCCCTGGAAATCTATCATCTTCGAGGCGGGAATCATTTTCCGCCTCTTTTTTTTTGACAAATCTTACCAGGATGCATATTAATTATTTCCTATATTCGCTACAACCAGATTTAACCAAATAATATCTTTTTGTATGGACACTAAGGGAGTCAATTTTTATGTGGAAGCCGGTAAGCGCTCCATGGAATGGCACAAAAATCATCTGGAAGAGATGCGTAAGTGCCGGTTTGATACCATTGCCGTTCACGGAATCTATTCGATGCAGGAAGCCCTGGATTTTAACCAGGGAGCATTGATTGAACCTGTTTACATGGCCACTTCACAGGGATACCGAGACTCGGATGAAATGGAAGCAGCCTTAAGCTACCAGATTCCCACCTGGTGTTATTCCAGGATTGCAAATCCCAGCATGTATTATTATGAAGGAGTTCTGGCTTTACTTGAAGGTTATGGTTCCGGTTTGGAAACCTCTTGTATTGGAACTGCGTCCGGCATGGCTGCCATACAAAGTGCTGTTGACCCTTTCCTCGTGATCGATCCCAAAAGGCCTGGTGCCAGCATGAATTTTGTTGCAACATGCCAGGTTTATGGAGGCACATTTCAGCAGTTTGCTATCCGGAAAGAGAAAGAAAAGGGAATTGAATGGAGAAGGGTTTGCAACTCAAATATTATTGATGACTGGGAAAAGCTGATTGATGAGAATACCCGTTTCCTTTATGGTGAAATGCCTAGTAATCCCTCACAGGCATTTTTCGACCTGGAGAAAGTAGCCGAACTGGCTCATAAATATGGGCTACCGCTGATCATTGACTCTACGGTTGCAACACCCGCTTTATTGCGACCTATTCAGCATGGTGCCGACATTGTGGTTCAGAGTGTTACCAAGTCGCTTGCATCAAGTGGTTTTTCCATTTGCGGAGCTGTGATTTCACGTAAAAACATCATTTCCAATATCGACAATGATGAAATGAAAGCTGATTTCTGCACTTATCTCAAATTGCTGCCTAACAGGGACAATGGCCCAAATATTTCCCCAATGAATGCAGTTCTTGCATTAAGCGATATCAGAACTATCCGTTCAAGAATGGATTTAGTCTGCCGCTCCACTCAGGTTATTGCAGAGTACCTTGAAAAACATCCTGCAATTGAAGGCGTAGATTACCTGGGACTGGAATCACATCCACTTCATGAACTGGCTTCGAGGTATATGTACCTTGTCGATTCTGAATTTGATGCCTTATATGGGAAGAAGGTGAACAGATATGGTCACCTGATGTCATTCAGGGTAAAAGGCGGGGCAAAAGCCACACGGCAGGTTTTTGATGCATTCCAAAGAATATATCGTGCTACAGACTTAGGAAGAATCAAATCTGTTGCAACGATTCCTGCCATCAGCACCCATTCCCAGCAAGGAGAAGAAGGCAGGAAACTTGCCAATATCCCTGATAACCTTATTCGGTTGTGTGTTGGCGGGGAACATCCGCAGGATGTTATAAATGACCTTGAACAAGCCCTGGAAAGTCTGAAAGGTAAAAAAGTCATAGCTACTTCACCAGAATACTCAGCAGGAGGTGCCTCCTCAGCAAAATTAAGATAAGCATGCTTTATTTTTCTACGAATAACATATCTCCCAGGATCAGCTTTCCTGATGCGCTATTACAAGGACAGGCACCAGACCGGGGATTATATATGCCGGAATTCATCCCACAGCTAAGCCTGGATGAATTGAACCGCTTCAGGGAGATGGAATATCCTGAATTGGCGGCCTCCATTCTCTGGAAATACATGGACGGCCAGATACCCCGGGATATCCTGGGACTACTCACGAAAGATGCCTATAATTTTGAGGTCCCGCTTGAAAATGTTGCAGGAAGACAATATGTCATGCGCCTGGATCAGGGCCCAACGGCATCCTTCAAGGATTTTGCGGCACGTATGATGGGCAGGCTCATGAACTATTACCTGGAATTATCAGATCGCCATCTGCTCATCCTTACAGCAACTTCCGGTGACACAGGTAGTGCAGTATCACATGCATTCCTGGGGCTCAATCGCATCAAAGTCGTAGTTCTCTTTCCAAAGGATGAAGTGACTGCCCGACAGCGAAAACAGATGACCACACTTGGAAATAATATTGAAATCATTTCCATGGATGGCAAATTTGATGATTGCCAGGCTTTGGTAAAAAAAGCCTTTGCAGATCAGGAACTGAACCATCTGAACCTTTCCTCAGCAAATTCTATAAACATTGGAAGGCTGATCCCACAATCTGTTTATTATTTCTATGCCTGGTCCCGATTGACCAATCCGGGCGAAAGCATGATTTTTGCTGTGCCCTCAGGTAATTTCGGGGATATGATGGGAGGAGTGCTGGCGATGAAGATGGGGCTACCAGTTAAAAAATTTGTAATTGCCGTCAATGAGAATGATGAATTCCCAAATTACCTGCGAACGGGTACCTATTCCAAAATTGAACCTTCCAGGAATTGTATTTCCAGTGCGATGAATGTGGGTCATCCCAGCAACCTGACACGTCTTATTTCCTTATATGGAGGAATGATGAATGAAACCGGGATCATTCATCAACAGGCAGATTTGCAAAAAATGAATGAGGAAATATGGCCAGTTTCCATCAATGATAAAAAGACCCGGGAAACAATACAACTCGCATGGAATCAGCATAAACTGCTTCTTGAACCTCATGGGGCTGTTGGCTGGGCTGGCTTACAGGAATTCCTGGGTCAACATCCAGGTCTTGAAAACATCCCTTGTGTTTCTCTTGAAACAGCGCATCCCGCCAAGTTCCCTGCTGAAATTAACAGGCTGCTGGGTTTTGATCCTCCTTTACCTGCAAGCCTGGAAGGAATTGAGTTAAAAAAGGAATCATATCTATCCATGGGAACTGAATACCAGGAATTTAAGGATCATTTGTTAAGTCATTACAGATAAAAAAAACACATGAATATTGTTTGTTTCGACATGGAAGGGGTTTTCACTCCTGAGATTTGGGTTAATGTAGCAAAGAAGACCGGCATCGATGCCCTGAAAATAACCACGCGTGATGAACCTGACTATGACAAGCTGATGAAATACCGGATTGCGATCCTTGAAGAACATAGCATTTCCTTAAAATTAATCCAGGAGGTGATTTCTTCTCTCGATCTTCTTGAAGGTGCCAGGGATTTTTTCGATCAGGTCCGTGATTTATCCCAGGCAATTATTGTCACAGACAGTTTCGTAGAATTTGCTATGCCTTTCATTCAGAAACTTGGAAAACCTCTGGTCTTCTGCCATAACCTAATTATTGATGACCGTGGAATGATTACAGGATATAAGTTAAGACAAGAGGATCCAAAAAGGAAAGTTGTGCAAGCCTTCCAAAGCCTTCAATATAAAGTCATTGGAATTGGTGATTCTTACAATGATATGGGTATGATACAGCAGGCAGACCAGGGGATTTTCTTCCGTCCGCCTCAGAAGGTAGTTGATGATTACCCCAATTTCCCGGTGACAACAAATTATCCTGATTTAAAAGCTTTGATTGCAGAATCACTGGCAGTATTTGAGCGTTAAATGGAAAGCGGACGATACGTATCCATCAAATGACGGACACAGATTAACGCGGAATTCTAAAATGATTTTACTGTCTGGTAAATTTGGCAACCAGTACACTACATTCTCCGACCACTTTTACAATATATATTCCAACTGGCAGGGAGCCAATTTCAATAGTAGTTCTTTCTGCAATGATTTCTTGTTGAAACATTACCTGGCCTCCCAGGTTCATGATGCTTAAGGAACCTGTTATTGGAGTTTCAACGCTGATTCGACTTGTTGCAGGGTTAGGATATATCTTCATTACTCCAACGGCATTGTTTACATTTTCAAGTGCAGTAGTATAGCATGTTCCGGGCATATTTGCATCGAGCCAGGCAAGGCGGTTGTGCAGCCAGTTTTTTAAGTTGTTGATCTCACCCTGATAAGTAGTGGGAAAGGGCCAGGGATTGGGCCACAGGTAAATGCCCAATACGGGCCAGGTTGCGAAATTTCGTTGTTGAGATTCGTCAAGCTGAGCAGCAGTGCTGTCAATATAATTATCGAACCAGTCATTGCTCAGTATATTCTGCCGGAGGTATTGCCAACGGCATTTCAGGTGACTGGCATAGAGGGTATCTGTAAGCAGTTTGCTCCACCAGAAGGGTACCTGCCAGGGATCTTGAGGACAGGGGAACTGGTAAGCCCAGCCTGTGGTTACATCCCCTCCGCAGAAATTGGCATTATGCCAGGCAAGGTCATAATCCCATACCGGACCCATCCTGATCTTATCTCCCTTACTGTCGCGTTGCTTGTGAAGGAAAGTACTGCAGCGGTATGCATCCACATTCTTACTGATTTCGTTTACAAGGAAATAGTCAATAAACGTACTTTCGATGGCATATTTTCGGAAGCCCAATGCGGTATCGGCGAAATTTGGACCATGCAATGCAGTTTCAAAGTCATCCACATAATCCATAAGGTATAATTTCTGCTGTGAAGTAATTGCAATCTCATCAGGATATTCATACTGGAAATAGATTGTCTGCCCCCAAGGATGCGCTGTAGGCCAGTATTGAGAAGTCCATCCGAATCCTCCGGAGCCGGAGCTTTTGTCGATCTTGATAATATACCCCCCGGTAAGGCTGTCGCCTGCGTTATCATCAGGATCCAGCTTTGCAATCTTTACCCGGTTTTTGTTGCGTTTTATCTTTTCCGAAAAAATGTAAACACCTTTATATTGCCCGTTGATCACGAGCTCGACGAATTGGTAGCGGGTGGCATAATGCCCCAGGTTTTGCCATAGCTGGTAAGCCATCACATTCCGGATTAATGATTTATCAGGGAACCCGGCATTCAGGATCCAATCTTCTTCCGAGGGCATGCCGAGGAGGGTGGTATCTATATCGTTACCTAATGCATCCCAGGTTTCGAGCCCATAGCTTTTTTTGGGCCAATATAGTGCCGTAGAACCACGCCTTTCTACACCTGAATATCCTTCGAACTGGGGTGGGTCCGTAATATAGTTGCGTATTCCCGGGCCATTATTGATAATTTTTAACCCGGCAGGAATCTTGGGTTCGTTTGGAATAAACTGGCCATTGGTATTTAGCATTACGATTGGAAGTTCTGATGACGTAAATGTAGCATCAGGACCGGTGGCATCGCTGCCAAAAGTTAAACTCCAGTTGATCAAAGTGCCAGAAGTAAGTTTCCGGACAATTATCCGAGGACATATAACTTCCATATTCCATTGGCAAGCTGGCCATTATTCCACTGCCCAAATTTCATTAGGTCTGAACGTACCAGTAAAGATGCGAACCTGCCTACGGAAATATAGACAGTGGTCCTGTCGTCCAAAAAAATATTTGTATATGAGTTATCACCCGCACCCCCATTTCCTGGGAAGTAAGGATTACCAGGGTTCAAATCAGGAGCTATCAAGTTAACTTCCGCTTCAATATCATCAGGATGTGTGATGTTGATGCAACCTACAACTCAGAAATTGGTATCACAAATGGCACTTTGAGGTTCCTATATTAATCGAATAATATGCCGG